>DATJPE010000004.1 GCA_035506535.1 Actinomycetes bacterium
GCGCACCGAACGCCTGGCAAGTGAACCCGGACCACAGGTCGGCCGGACGGCGGGGTGGCTGCCGCTACGGGCGAACCTCGTAGACCAGGTTGAACGGGGTCTCCGCGGCCCGACGGAAGCGGGTGAACCCCGCCTCGGCGGTGACCCGACGGATCGCGGCCTCGCCCGCCTGCGCCCCGAGGGCGTACCCGCCGCCCTGCGACATCGCGTTCGGCACGCACAGCAGGGTGGAGAAGGAGTAGTACACGCGCCCGACCGGGTTGAGGTTGTCGCTCACCTCGTCGCCCGCGGCCGGCTCGACGACCAGCCACGTGCCGTCCGGCGCCAGCGCCTGGCGGACGTGCCGGGCCGCCCCTACCGGGTCGCCCATGTCGTGCAGGCAGTCGAAGCTCGCCACGAGGTCGTAGCCCGTCCCGCCGAAGGTCTGCGCGGACGCCACCTCGAAGCCCACGCGGTCGGCGACACCGGCCTCGGCGGCGTGCTTTCGCGCCGCCTCGACGGAGCCGGCGTGGTAGTCCGAGCCGTTGAACGTCGAGCTCGGGTACGCCTGCGCGAGGAGCACGGTCGACGCGCCGTGGCCGCACCCGATGTCGGCCACCCGCGCCCCGGCCTGCAGCTTGGCCTCGACCCCGTCCAGCGCCGGGATCCACGCCGGCACCAGGTTGGCCAGGTAGCCCGGGCGGAAGAACCGCTCGCAGCCGATGAACACGTCGGTGTCGTGCTCGTGCCAGCCCATCCCGGTGCCGGTGCGGAAGGACTCCCCGATCCGGTCCTCCGCCTTGAGCGCGCCGAGCGCGAGCTGGAAGGCGCCGGGCAGGAACACCGGGCCGTCGGGATCGGTGAGCGCGAACGCCTGCTCCTCGGTGAGGGAGTACGTCGCGCCGTCGTAGACGACGTACCCGCCGGCCGCCTGGCCGCGCAGCCACTCGGTGACGTACCGCTCGTTGGTCCCGGTCCGCTTGGCCAGCTCCTCGGGCGTCGCCGGCCCCTGAGCGAGCGCACGGTAGAGGCCCAACCGGTCACCGATGACGACCGAACCGGCGGACACCGTCGCGCCGAGGTCCCCGACGAACCGGCCGAGGAACTCCATCAACTTGCCTTCGTCGACTGCCATGAGCTTCTCCTCGCCTCTGCCTGTCGCTGACGGACTGTCAGGAGGAGGCTGATCGGCGTCGTTGCACGAGCGTTGCAGTGCGACTGCAACCCCCGCCGCAACGCTGGGCGGAGCCACCCGAGGAGGTGTCCCATGCGCGCACGGCCGCCCGACCGAAGCGGGACCTTCACCGCCGAGGACGGGGTCAGCATCGGCTACGAGGTGTTCGAGCCCGCCGGCCGCGACGCCGCCCGGCGCAACGTGGTCTTCCTGCCGACCGACCCGATCGTGCACTCCCGGGTGTGGAAGGCCCAGGTCCCCTACGTCTCCCGGCATGCGCGCGTGCTCACCATCGACCCCCGGGGCAACGGACGGTCGGGGCGCCCCGCGGACCCGGCCGCGTACAGCGACGAGCGCTACGTCGCCGACACCGTCGCGGTGATGGACCACGTCGGAATCGAACGCGCCTTGCTCGTCGGGATCTGCTCGAGCGCCTGGTGGACCTTCCTCCTCGCGGCTCGGCACCCGGAACGGGCATCGGGCGTCTTCACGGTGGCGAGCTGGGTGCCGTACCTGGCCGACCCGATCCCCGAGCGCGCGTTGCACCCCTGGGACGTCGAGCTGGACACCGACGAGGGGTGGGCCAAGGACAACAAGTACTACTGGCAGCGTGACTTCGACGGCTACCTGCAGTACTTCTTCGACACCATCGCCTCCGACCCGCACTCGACCAAGATCGTCGAGGACTGCCTGTCCTGGGGCCGACAGACCGACGCGGCTGCGCTGACCGCGGAGCAGGAGGCGCCGCTGTCGGTGTCGAGCCCCGAGGAGGTACGGGCCGTCCTGCGAGCGGTGTCGTGCCCCGTGCTCACCGTGCACGGGGAGGCCGACACCTGCCAGACGATTGAACACAGCGAGCGCGCGGCAGCGCTCTCGGGCGGCCGGTACGTGGCGCTGCCCGGGGCCGGCCACCTGCCGATGGCGCGCTACCCCGTTGTGGTCAACCACCTCCTCGTGGACTTCCTCGACGAGGTCGACCCCCCGCCGGCGCGACCCGCACCGGCCTGGCGTCCGTCGATGGGCCGGCCGCGCCGGGTGCTCTTCCTGTCCTCGCCCATCGGGCTGGGACACTCGCGCCGCGACATCGCGATCGCCGAGCAGCTGCGCGACCTGAGGCCCGGCGTTGAGGTCGAATGGCTCACCCAGGATCCGGTCGCGAGGATGCTCCGTGAGTCCGGGGAGCGGCTCCACCCCGCGTCCGCCTGGCTCGCGAACGAGTCCGCGCACATGGAGTCCGAGTGCGGGGAGCACTCCCTCGACGCCTTCCAAGCGATCCGGAGCATGGACGAGATCCTCGTCAACAACTTCATGGTCTTCGACGAGCTGACCCGCTCCGAGCCCTATGACCTGGTCATCGCCGACGAGTCGTGGGAGGTCGACCACTTCCTGCACGAGAACCCCGAGCTGAAGCGCCAGCCGTTCGCCTGGCTCACCGACTTCGTCGGCTGGGTGCCCTTCCCGGAGCACGGGCCGGAGGACGCGCGCCTCACCCGCGACTACAACGCCGAGATGGTCGAGCACGTCGAGAGATACCCGCGGCTGCGTGACCGCGCGGTCTTCGTGGGCGACCCCGAAGACTGCCTCCCGGACAGTCTCGGCGAGGGCCTGCCCGGCATCCGCGAGTGGACCGAGCAGCACTTCGACTTCGCCGGTCACGTGACCGGCTTCGAGCCCGTGCCGGCCCGTGACGTCGAGGGCGTGCGTGCCGACCTCGGCTACCTGCCCGGCGAGCAGGTGTGCATCGTCTCCGTGGGCGGGTCGGGAGTGGGCCTGGGCCTGCTGCGTCTCGTCGCGTCGTGCTATCCCATTGCCGCGCAACAGGTCCCAGGTCTGCGCATGGTCGTGGTGGCCGGCCCGCGGATCGACCCGGACGCCGTCGGCGCGCCTCCCGGAGTCGAGGTCCGCGGATACGTCCCCGGACTCTGGCGCCACCTCGCGGTCTGCGACCTCGCGGTCGTTCAGGGCGGTCTCACGACGACGATGGAGCTCGTTGCGAACCGTCGCCCCTTCCTGTACGTGCCGCTGCGCGACCACTTCGAGCAGCAGTTCCACGTCACGCACCGGCTGCGACGCCATCGCGCGGGCCGTCGTACCGACATCGAGGAGCTGCGTGATCCGGAGCTGTTCGCGAAGACGCTGGCCGACGAGATCGGACGCGAGGTGGACTACCTCGACGTCCCCTCGGACGGCGCTCGGCGGGCAGCCGCCCGGCTCGCCGACCTGTTCTGAGGTCGCGGGGCGAGCTCGGCCACGAGGGCGTAGACGCCGGAGGCCTCCATCAAGGCTCGCCAGCCCGCGTCCTCGGCCGGCCCGACCACGGAGGTCAGGACCTCGCGAGCCCGTCCGTCGTCGCCGGCCGCCCGCCACGCGCGGGCGAGGGCGAGGTAGGCCTCCAGGCCGTGGACCCAGGCGCAGCCTGGCGCAAAAGTCGCAGAGCGCAGCATGTCGTCGGCGGCTGCGAGCGGCTCCACATCGCCGGTGAGCTCCGCCAGCGGGGCGAGGCAGCGCAGCCGGTAGCTCTCGGCGCTGCCGCTCTCGGCGGCAGCCAGACCCCGACGCAGCAGGAGGAGGGCCTCGTCACGCGCCGCGTCGCCCGAGCGAGCCAGCACGTTCGCCGCCTGCATCGCGCACGCCGTCGACTGGAACCACGTGTGCGTCGTCGAGGGAACGTCGAGGGAGCGCCGGCCCTGGGCGACGGCGTCGTCGAGGTCGCCCCTCAGGCGCGCGATCCACCCGAGATGGGCGAGGTACCAGCTCTCGTGGCCGATCCGTCCGCTGCGCCGCGAGATCGCCAGCGCCTCCTCGACCAGCGATCGCGCCTGGTCCCACCCGCCCCGCGCCAGCGGCACCATGGCCCGCTCGAAGACCGTCCACTGCAGCAGGTGCAGGTTCCCGGCCCGGCGCAGCAAGACCTCGAGCTCGTCGGTGAGTGCGGTCAGCTCGGCGATGCGGCCGGTGTAGGCATAGACGGTCTTGAGCCCGTCGAGACCCAGCGCGAGCGCCCGCGTGTCACCGGACGCCCGCCCCGCCGCGACCGCCCGCCGGCCCAGGTCGAGTGCCTCGGCGAAGCGCAGCCGGTTGCTCGCGAGGACGGCGGATCGCGCCAACAGACCGGCCTCGACCGTGGTCTCGCCGAGGCGCGCCGCCAGCTCGAGCGCCGCCTGCAGATGCGTGGCCCCAGCGTCGAGGCCGAGCCCCATGCCGACCGCGGCGTCGCCGGCGAGCTCGCGATGTGCGTGCATCTGCCCGTGCTCGAGCCCCTCACGTTCCGCGAGCTCGAGGGCGACCCGGAAGTCGGCCATGGCCTGCGGATAGGAGCCGACGGTCTCGCGTACCCGGCCACGGTCGAGATAGCCGCGCAGCTGCAGCTGGGGATCGCCGGCCTCGACGGCGGCCGCGATGCCCTGGTCGAGCAGCCGCTCGGCATCCGGCAGCACGAAGCGGCGGCTGGCCTGGTCAGCGGCATCGAGCCAGTACGTCGCTGCGCGTGCCCACTGTCCGGCCGCCGCGGCGTGGGGCGCGGCCCGCTCGGGCTGGTCGGCGAGCAGCTCAGCCGCGCGCCGGTGGTAGGTGTGCCGGGTCGGCTCCGGCGTGGTGGCGTACAGCACCTCGTGGACGAGGTCGTTGACGAACTCATATGTCCGCCCGGACGCGACCGTGAGGCGCGCAGCCACCAGGGCCTCGCACCGACGCGCGGCGACGGGCTCGCCCAGCTCGAGCAGTCCGGCCACAGTCTCGGGCTCGAAGGACGCGCCGAGGACCGCGGCGGCGCGGGCCAGCTCCTCGACCTCCGGCCCGGCTCTCGCCACGCGCCGGGTCACGGCGTCGCTCAGGGTCGAGGGGATGCCCTCCTGTCCCTCCCGGAGCGCGCGCAGGGTCTCCACGACGAACAGCGAGTGGCCCCCGGTCCGCGCCATGATCGATCCCGCCAGCTGGCGCTGCCCGGCCGACGCCGCCAGCGCCTCCACCGCGGCCGGCGACAGCGGGCCGACGTCGAGACGTTCCGCCAGCTCGCCGAGGCGGGACACCGCCTCGTGGCCCTCCTCGGTTCGAAGGGTCGCCACCACGAGCAGCGGTGCCGATCCCGCGCGGCGGACGAGCAGGTGGACGCCGTCCAGGGTGGACAGGCCGGCCACCTGGAGGTCGTCGAGCAGCAGCAGGACGGGTGCGCGGCTGGCCAGGCGACGGACCACGCTGGCCACGGCCTCGAAGGCGAGCCGGCGTTCGGTCTCCGGCGTCGCGACCTCCCGGGGCATCGGCCCGAGGACGTCCGCGACCTCGGGCACGAGCAGCGCGAGCGTGGCTGCGCGGTCGCCGGCGATCTCCCGGAGGGCTGCCGGGCTGGAGCGCAGGATCGCCGGGCGCAGCGCGTCGACGAGCGGCTGGAGCAGCAGGGAGCTCTCGGTCTCGTAGCAGCGGGCCTGCAGCACGCTGCCGCCGGTCGCGCGAACCATGGCCACGAGCTCACCCGCCAACCGGGTCTTGCCGATCCCCGCCTCGCCGCACAGCAGCAGCAGCCCCGGCTCGCCAGCCACCGCTCTCCCCCACCGCTCGCGCAGCCGGGCCAGCTCCTCCTCGCGTCCGGCGATGACCTGGCTCGGCAGCCCGGCGAGGCGAGCCGAGGCGGCCTGCGACGTCGGCGCCGGGACGGGGACCCTAACCCGGTCGAGTGCGGGCGGTTCCGCCTCCGGGGGGCGTTCGGCGAGGACGTCCTGGAAGACCTGGCGGGTCTCCGGTGCCGGGTCGGTCCCGAGCTCCTCGGCGAGAACGTGGCGCAGCCGCTCGTACGCGGCCAGGCCGCGGGCCGGCTCCCCCGCCGCCGACGACGCGCGCATCAGCAACCGTACGGCGACCTCGTCGAAGGGGTCCGCCGCGCACGACTCCTCGGCCAGCCGGACGGCGAGCTGTGGGTCGTCCACCGCCAGGGCGGCAACGGCGCCGGCGTGCCGCGCCTCGCCGGCGAGCCGATGTACCTCTGCGCGCAGCGCGTCGATCCAGTCGGCCGCCGGCTCACCGACGAGGGCCTCGCCGTCGAGGAGACCGAGCGCGGAGGTCGCCGAGGAGAGGGCCAGCGCCGGCTCCGTGGCCAGGCACGACCCGGCCGCGCGCACCAGCGCATGTGCCTCGCGCACGTCGACCGAGACATCGCCGAGGCGCCAACCCGTACGGTCGCCGAGGATCGCGCCGGCCCCCAGGGCGCCGCGCAGCCTGCTGACGAGGGTCGCGACGTTGTCCGCGGGCTCCTGCGGGGCGTCGCCGGACCAGAGGCGCTCCGCGAGCCAGTCCGCGTCGTGCGGGACCGTCGGGTCCGCCGCCAGGAGGGCGAGCAGCGTGCGCGCCTTGCGCGACCCCACGTCCCGATCCGCGAGCGGAGCGCCCCCGCACAGGACGGTCAGCCTCCCGACCAGGCGGACTTCGGTCGGCGACGCCGGCGCGGCCATCCCTCCTTGCTAGCCGACCGGTCGGCCCGCCACAAGCCCCCGCACGCTGGACCAGGGTCCAGCGTGCGGGGGCGAGCTCAGCCGGAGGTCGCGGGCTGCGGGCTGATCGTGGCGACCCGTGCGTGGTAGTGCTCCTCGTGGCCCTCGACGTGGACGTGCGGGAGACGTCGCTCCAGCCAGGCCGGCAGCCACCAGTTGCGCGAACCCAGCAGGTGCATGACCGCGGGGACGAGCAGCAGGCGCACGACGGTCGCGTCGATGAAGATGGCCGACGCCATCCCGATGCCGATCACCTTGAGGAACACCTGCGGGCTCGGGATGAAGGCCGCGAACACCGCGACCATGATGGCTGCCGCGGCCGTGATGACGCGCGCGGTCGATGCCAGGCCGGACACCACCGCGGTCGCGTTGTCGTGCGTGCGCAGCCAGGCCTCTCGCATGCGGGCGATGAGGAACACCTCGTAATCCATCGACAGGCCGAAGAGCACTGCGAACATGAGCACCGGGATGAACGCGGGCAGCGGGGTCCGCGTGTCGATCCCGAAGATCCGACCGAACCAGCCCCCCTGCAGGACGAAGGCGACGACGCCGTAGGCGGCGGCGACCGAGAGCAGGTTCATGACCGCGGCCTTCACCGCGATCGCGACGCTGCGGAACGAGACGAGCAGCAGCACCATCGAGAGGAGCACCACGCCCGCGATGAGCAGCGGGATGCGCTTGGCGATGTTCGCGGTCGAGTCGATGGAGGCCGCCGTGACGCCACCGACGTGCACGGTCGTCCCGGTTCCGGCCGTGGCCTGCGGGATCACCTCGTCGCGCAGGTGGTGCACGAGGGTCTCCGTGGCTTTGGCCTGCGGACCGGTCTTGGGCACCACGCTGACGATCGCGGTGTCCTTCGCCTCGTTGACCTGGATCGGCGAGACGCTGGCCACGTTCGGTGTCGCCTCGACCGCGGTGACGACCTCCTGCACCGCGGCGGTGGACCCGCCGGACGGGAGCTCGGCCACCAGCAGCAGCGGGCCGTTGGCGCCCGGCCCGAACGCCGCGGCGACCGTGTCGTACGCCGTCCGCGTCGAGGTCCCGGACACATCGTTGCCGGCGTCGGGGAAGCCGAAGCGGACTCCGAGGAACGGCGAGGCCAGCAGGAGCAGGACGGCGGTGCCGGTGACGACCCCGAGCACCCGGTGGCGCTGCACGAAGCGGCTCCAGCGCAGCCAGCCGGCCGACGGGCCCTTCGCCTCGGGGTCGGCCACGTCCGCGGCGGCGCGGGCGCGGCGGGGCATCGGGATGCGCAGCCGGTCGATGCGCTTGCCGAAGAAGCCGAGCAGGGCCGGGAACAGCGTCATGGCGGAGGCCATCACGGCCAGCACCGCGACGATGGTGACCAGCGCCGCGCCCCGCATGAAGGACAGGCCCATCGCGAAGAGACCGAGCATCGAGATGACCACGGTGCTGCCGGCGAGCATCACGGAGCGGCCGGCTGTGTCGAGGGTGGCGACGGTGGCGTCCTCGGGCTCCAGCCCGTGCGAGCGCCACTCGCGGAAGCGGGTGACCATGAGCATCGCGTAGTCGATGCCGACGCCCAGGCCCATCATCGTCGCGAGGGAGGTGGACCAGTCCGGCACCGGCAGGAGGGCGGCGACGACGCCGGTGAGCATCGAGGCGACCGCCAGCCCGGCCAGGGCCACGATCACCGGGAGCCCGGCGGCGACGACGCTGCCGAACATGACCAGGAGGATGATGATCGCGGCGATCAGGCCGATGCCCTCCGACCCGATCTTGCCCTGCTCGGCCTGCTCGATCGTCTGGCCGCCCAGCGACACGTGCAGGCCGTCGGTCGAGGCCGCCTGGGCCATCGACAGCAGTTGCTTGCTGTTGGCGACCGGCTGGTCGATCGGGTTGACGACGTCGAGGTGCAGCTGGGTCAGCGCGGTACGCCCGTCGGCAGAGATCGACCCGGGCTCGGTGAACGGGTTACCGGCGTTGGCGACGTTGCCCACCGTGGCCATCTGCGCGAGCAACCGCTCGACCCGGGCCTTCGTGGCCGGGTCGGTCACCGGCCCGGCACTGCGGACCACGACGTTCACCGTGTCGCCGGAGGCGGCCGGGAAGCGCTCCTTGAGCAGGTTCTGGGCGATGGTGGAGTCGGCGCCGGGTGCGGAGTAGTCCGCCTTGAACTGGCCCGAGAACGCCGCCGACAGCCCGGCGGCGACGACGAGCGCGACCACCCAGACGAGCAGGGTGCGGACCCGGTGCCGGTAGGCGACGCGGGCGAGGCGCCCGAGCGGGCCCGGCGCTGGGATCTCCGAGCCGGTGGTGCCGGCCGCGGTGGTGGTCAGGGTGGCCATGGGTGCTCCTGCGTGGCTGAAGGCGCGTCAGATGCGTTACGATTCATAACGAACACTACCGGACGTCACTTGTCAAGCGTGATTCATGAACGTTAAGGGGCTTTACGATGTCGGCCATGGGACAGGCGTCACCAGTGTCGCGGCGGGAACGGGTCCGCGCCTCCACGCTGGCGGAGATCAAGAGCTGCGCGCTCGAGCTGATGCGCGAGCGGGGCACGACCCAGGTGCACTTCTCCGACATCGCCCGCGCCATGGGGATGAGCGCACCCGCGCTCTACCGCTACTTCGCCGACCGCGACGACCTGCTCACGGCCCTGATCCGCGACGCCTTCAACGACCTGGCCGACACCGTGGCCAAGGCGGTCGCGCCGATCGACCCGGACGACGACTGGGCGCGACTGCGTGCCGGGATGCAGGCGTACCGGGCCTGGGCGCTGGCCCAGCCGGAACGCTTCGCGCTCATCTTCGGGCTGCCCATCCCCGGCTTCGCCGTCGATGAGGAGTCGGGCACGACGGAGGCGGCCAAGGGCGCCATGGACGTCCTGATGTCCCTCGTCGAGGCGGCGTACGACGCGGGGCGGCTCGCTCCGTCGGCCATCACGCACCTGGTCCCCCAGATGGAGGAGATCATGGCCGAGGAGCGGCCCGAGGGGCGACCGGAGCTCCCGCTCGCGTCGTGCCAGGGCACCCTCCACGCCTGGATGACCATGCACGGCTTCGTGAGCCTCGAGTCCGGCTGCCACCTCGCGATGTGGCCGGAGGAGGCGCGCGACCGGCTGTTCGAGGCCCAGACCGAGCTGGCCGCTCGGGCGATCGGGATCACGGTGCCCGCGCCTTGACCGAGGACACCCGCGACCTCGCCGTCGCGATCCGGGGGCTGTACAAACACTTCGGCCAGGTACCGGCCGTCAACGGCGTGGACCTGGACGTCCGCCGGGGCAGCTTCTTCGGGCTCGTCGGGCCCAACGGCGCCGGGAAGACCACCACCCTCGCAATGGTCACCGGCCTGCTCCGCCCGGACGCGGGCGTGGCCTGGGTGGCTGGGTTCTATGTCTGGTCCGACCCGGTGGAGGCCAAGCGCCGGATGGGGATCCTCCCCGAGGGACTCCGACTCTTCGACCGCCTGTCCGGCCGCGAGCTGCTCCTCTTCAGTGGCGCACTGCGCGGTATGGATCCGGACGAGGTGGCGACGCGCGCCGACGAGCTGCTCGACGTCTTCGAGCTGCGCGAGGCCAGTGGCCAGCTGGTGGCCGACTACAGCACCGGCATGCGCAAGAAGATCGGGCTCGCAGTCGCCCTGCTCCACAACCCCCCGGTGCTCTTCCTGGACGAGCCGTTCGAGGCTGTGGACCCGATCTCGGCGCGCACCATTCGCGAGGTCCTCGCCGCGTTCACGGCCCGCGGCGGCACGGTCGTGTTCTCCAGCCACGTCATGGAGCTCGTCGAGCGGCTCTGCGACGAGGTGGCGGTGATGATCGCCGGGCGGATCGTGGCTGCCGGACCTCTCGGTGAGCTCACCGCCGGACGGTCCCTCGACGAGGTGTTCATCGGCCTCGCCGGTCGCACCGGGGACCGCCGTTCCGCCTTGACCTGGCTGGACGGCGGGTGACCCGGGAGGCCGAATCGCTGCCCACGGTGGCAGTGCGACTGCGCCTCGCCTTGCTCCGCGGGGCGCTTCGACCCGGCCCGGGCTCCGATGGACGCACCATCGGGTTCCTGCTCGGCGCGATCGCCGGTGCCGTGCTGTCGGTCGGCGCTCTGCTCGTCCTGACCGGCCTGCGCGGAGACCCCGCGCACGCTGAAGACGCGGCCACGGTGCTCTTCACTGCACTGTTCCTCGGGTGGGTCATCCTTCCGGTCCTGACCTTCGGCAGCGACGACCTGCTCGACCCGAGCCGGCTGGTCCTGCTGCCGCTGACCGGGCGAGAGCTCATGACCGTCCTCGGGATCGGGGGCCTCGTCGGGGTCGCACCGCTCGTCACCGGGATCGCGACCTTGGGGCTGGTGACGGGTACGGCCCATGGCCCGACCTCCGCACTCGTCGCGCTCACCTCGGCGGCACTCGAAGTGGTGATGTGCGTCGTCGCGAGCCGGGCGAGCGCGACGGCGTTGTCCCGAGTGCTGCGATCACGCCGAGGGCGCGACCTCGGCGTAGCCCTCGCGGCGCTCGTGGCGGTGTCGGTGCAGCTGGTCAATCCGGTCCTCCTGAAGACCGAGGAGCGCGGAGGCAACGCGCTCCACAGCGTCGCGTCACCCTTGCGCTGGACCCCGCCGGGCCTGCTCGCCCGGGCACCTGGGCTGCCGCTCGCACCGGCGCTGCTCTCGATGGCGGCCGTGGCCGCCTTCATCGTGGCTCTGCTCTGGTGGTGGGAACGCAACCTGAGGGCGTCCTCGGTACGGCCCGACCGCAGCACCGGATCGCGGCGTCGGCGGGCAGTCTTGGCGCCTCGGCTCGTCGCGCGGGTGCTCCCCCCGGGCCGCACGGGCGCGGTTACCGCGAAGGACTTGCGCTACCTCGGCCGCGACCCGCGGCGAGCAGTGGCTTTCGCCACGTCGGTCCTGCTCCCCACCGTCGTGGTCTTCGTGTCCCCGATGAGCTTGGGGGAGCGTCCGCCGGCGGCGGGCGTGTTCCTCGTCTGCGGCGTCGCGATGCTGATCGGGTTGAGCGGCATGAACCGCTTCGGCGCGGACGGCAGCGCCACCTGGCTGGTCCTCGCCACGCAGACCCATGACAGCGACCAGAAGCGCGACCTCCTGGGCGGCGACGTGGCGACCGTGCTCGCGGGAATCCCGCTGCTCGTGCTCGTCGGGGCGGTCACGTCCGCGATCGCGGGGAGCGTCCGCGACCTGCCCGCCGCGCTGGGCGTGTCGGTCTGCCTGCTGCTCATCGTCGTCGGAGGCTCAGGTCTGGTCGCCGTGCTCGCACCGTTCCCGGTCCCGCGGACCGGCAACGCCTTCAGCACAGGGGCCGCCGGTCAGGGCTGCCTGACCTCGATCTACAGCCTCCTCTGCATGGCCGGGGCCGCGGTCGCGACCCTGCCTCTCGGCCTGCTCGTGGTTCCGTCCTTCTTCGTCCCCGCGCTCGGCTACGTGCTGCTGCTCGTAGGTCCGGCCTACGGTTGGGTTGTCGGTGGACTGGCGCGTCGCGCCGCCGTGAAGAGGTGGGAGTCCCGAGCCCCCGAGATCCTTCAGCTGCTGGCCACCGACCGGACGTGAGGGGCGAGCCCGCCCGTCAGCCTCCCTAGACTCAGGGTCATGGAGTATCGCCAGCTGGGCCGGTCCGGACTGCGGGTGTCGACGATCACCCTGGGCACCATGGGTTTCGGTGGGACGGGGTGGGCGAGCGTCGTCGGCCAGATCGACGTCGACGGCGCCCGCCGGCAGATCGAGCTAGCCCGCGACGCGGGCGTCAACCTGTTCGACACCGCGGACATCTACTCCGCGGGACTGTCCGAGGAGATCCTCGGCGAGGCCCTGGGCAAGGACCGGGACGAGGTCCTCATCGCCACGAAGGTGCGGATGCCGATGGGGCCGGGCCCGAACGACGCAGGGCTCTCCCGGCACCACATCGTGCGCGCGGCGGAGGCGAGCCTGCGCCGGCTCGGCACCGACCACATCGACCTCTACCAGGTGCACGAGTGGGACGGGCAGACGCCGCTCGAGGAGACCCTGAGCGCCCTGGACGACCTCGTCCGCTCCGGCAAGGTCCGCTACGTCGGCGCGTCCAACTACTGCGGTTGGCAGCTGATGAAGGCGCTGGCCGTCTCGGACCGTGCCGGCCTCGAGCGCTTCGTCAGCCAGCAGATCTACTACTCCCTGCAGTCGCGCGACGCCGAGCACGAGCTCATCCCCCTCGGCCTCGACCAGGGGCTGGGAACCCTCGTCTGGAGCCCCCTCGCCGGAGGTCTGCTGAGCGGCAAGTACCGACGCGGCGCGCAACCGCCCGCAGGCAGCCGGCACCTCACCGCCTGGGACGAGCCGCCGGTGCACGACGAGGACCGGCTGTACGACACGGTGGAGACCCTCCTGGAGATCGCCGAGTCCCACGGCGCCAGCGCGGCGCAGGTCGCCCTGGCCTACCTGATCGCCAAGCCCGGAGTGACGTCGGTCGTCGTGGGCGCCCGCACCGAGGACCAGCTCGCCGACAACCTCGCGGCAGCGAGCCTCGAGCTCAGCCCGGACGAGCGCTCGCTCCTGGACAGCGTGAGCGCGCAGCCGCTGCCGTACCCGCACTGGCACCAGGAGAAGACGGCTGCTGACCGGCTCGGTCCCGCCGATCGCTGGCTGGTGGACCGACGCGACCGCTGAGCCGTCGGCCGGTCCCCTCAGTCCGTCAGCCGGCCGGACAGCGCGGCCGCGAGCATCCGGCGAACCAGTGGGGCCAACAGCGGGGCGAAGGTCGCTGACATGTGGCCTCGGTTGCGCCAGCGCAGGATCCCGGTTCGGGTCACCGGCCGGCAGCGGGTCGACGTGCAGAACGCGGCGCTGAAGTCAGCCGTGCCCACGGTCGCCAGGCCGCGCGCGACGTCGCGCTCGGCTCGCCAGACCGGGTTGGGGACGGCACGCGAGTACGCCGTGCCGCAGGCGCGGTTGTCCCCGCCGGTGGCGAGCAGGCAGCGCCCGCTGTCGGTCGCGAGCTCGGGGGTGTCGCGTAGCACGACGATACGGTCAGCGGAAGGGCCGAGGGCGGCGACGGTCCGGCGTACCCCGGCTGCCCACTCGTGCGCGACGGCGGCACTGCCCCGGATCGCGACGTGGGTGCGTCGGTCGACGAGGGCCGCGTGCGCCGACCCGGTGACCACGAGGACATCGATGCGCGGGAGTCGCTTCAGGAGGGCGTAGACGTTGCGCCGCCAGGCGTCGCACGCCCGACCATGGGAGCCGATCCGTACCGACACCACAGGCCCGGGGCACGCCGACTTCGTCGCGTACACGAGGCGCACGTGCAGGGCGCGGGTGGCTCGCTCGAAGGCCGGGAACCACTGCGCCGCGTGCGAGTCCCCGACGAGGACCACGGTCCGCTTGGCGGAGGTGTCGCCGAAGACGCACAGGTGGGCGCGGCTCGCGCTGATCGAGCGCACGTGGCAGCCGTCGCGGTACACGACGGGGCTGTCCGACGACGCCCGCGACACCGCCGGCCGGACCTTCGAGAGGGACACGCGTATCGGGTCCCTGGCCGGGTCGGGTACGCCCGCTGGCAGGCTGGCGCTCCCCGACCGGACCGGGCGGAGCTGGTCAGCGGCCGACGCGGTGGGCACGGCCGACAGCACGACCGCGACCGGGATCAGGGCGAGGACGAGCCGGCGCACCCGGGTACCGAACCAGCGCCGTCTCAGAGCTTCGTCAGCTCCGGTCACAGGCGCAGCCCGGCCATCCCGCCGTCCACCCCGAGGACGGTGCCCGTCGTGGATGCGGCCGCCGGTGACGCGAGGTAGGCGATGGCGGCGGCGACCTCCTCGGCGGTGACCAGCCGCCCCATCGGCTGTCGTCGGCGAAGCGCCTCCGCGGTGGCCGCCGGGTCCTCGGCGGCTTGCAGCAGCCGTGAGACCCACGGGGTGTCCGCGGTCCCCGGGGCGACCGCGTTCACCCGGATGCCCTCGCCGACGTGGTCGGCGGCCATGGCGAGCGTGAGCGCCGCCACGGCACCCTTGCTCGCCGAGTAGAGCGCGCGCTGCCTGACTCCGACGAAGGCGACGACGGAGCAGGTGTTCACCACTGCAGCGTGCGGCGAGCGACGCAGGTGCGGAAGCGCCGCGCGCGTCACGCGGGCGATCCCGACGACGTTGACGTCGAGCACGCGGGCCCACTCCTCGTCGTCGTTGTGCCCGACGTCCCCCGTCGCCCCGATCCCCGCGTTGTTGACGAGGACGTCGATCCCGCCGAGGCGTTCGGCCGCCTCGGTCACCGCCCGGTCCACCGAGGCGGAGTCGGTGACGTCGCACTCGAGGGCGAGGATCGCGCTGTCGACGGCGTCGACCGCGACGTCGAGGGCGGCGACCCGGGCGCCGCGGCCGGCGAGCATCCGCACCGTGGCGGCGCCGATGCCGCTGTTGCCCCCGGTCACCAGAGCGACCAGGCCGTCGAAGTCCGTCACCGGCTGTCTCCTCCCACCGCGCGTCGGCTCACAGCCGGGGGTCCACGTGGATCTTCGGCCCCTGCCCGGCTCCAGCCGGGCGCTCGCCGGCGAGCACTGCCGCGGTGTCGGCGAGCGGGACCGTCGCGGCGACCAGGGCCCGCGGGTCCACCGCGCCCGCGGCGTACTGCTCGATGGTCCCGGCGAGGCCGGGGGAGGCGGAGAGGACGCCGACCGCGGTCACGTCCTTCAACGCGAGGACGCGCGTGTCCACGAGGCTGGGCGTCCCGGCGAGGCCGACGTACACGACGCGCCGGCCGGGCTCGACGAGCTCCAGCGCCCGCGCCGGCAGCATCGCCGCGTTCGAGGCGTCGATCACTGCATCCCACGCCAGACCGGGCAGATCGGGCTCGGCCCACACACCGTCGAAGCCCAGCGAACGCGCGAAGTCCAGCGAACGTTGCGAGCGGCCCATGAGGTGGACCTCCGCACCGGCCGCCCGTGCAAACTCCGCGCACAGCAGGCCGATCGTTCCCGCCCCGAGCACGAGCAGCCGCCGGCCGGGCCCGACATCGGCCCCGCGCACGGAGCGAAGGGCGTTGCCGCCGGGCTCGACGAGCGCCCCGAGCACGTCATCGACGCTGTCAGGGAGGGCGTGCAGCGAGGTGACGGGCACCGCGAGCCGCTCCGCCAGCGCACCCGGCCGGCCGCCACGGATCCCGACCTCGTCCCGGTACTCGCACACGTGCTGCAGGCCGCTCGCGCACCGCCGGCAGGTGCCGCACCCGAGCATGGTGTCGCCGGTGACACGGCGGCCCAGCCACGAGGGGTCCACGTGCTCGCCGACCTCGACGACGGTGCCCATCCACTCGTGACCGAGCCGGATGGGGAACTGGGCGTGGCCCTCGTGCAGGTACTGCATCTCGCCGGTGAAGAACTCGACGTCGGTGCCGCACACCCCGACCCGTCCGACCTCGACGACCACCTCGCCCGGGACGGCTCTCGGGGCCTCGACCTCACGGACCTCGGCGGCATAGGGCGCCGTGACCACGAAGGCGCGCATCGTGCTCATCCGCCGGGACTCGAGCACTCAGGCATGCAGCACCGCCGCTCCGCCGAAGCGCCCGTGCGCCAGGTCCGCGAGCGCGCGCGGCGCGTCGCTCATGCCGTACGCCACCGTGGTGGTCCGGATCCGGAAGCGCTCCGCCAGGCTGAGGAACTCCTCCCCGTCGTGGCGGGTGTTCGCGGTGACGCTGCGCAGCCTGCGCTCCTGGAACAGGTGCGTGTCGTAGGTCAGGGCGGGGATGTCCGACAGCCAGATCCCGGCCACCGCGAGCGTGGCGCCCCGATCCAGCGCGGCCAGCGCCACCGGAACCAGGTCGCCGGCCGGGGCGAAGAGGATGGCTGCGTCGAGCTTCTCCGGCGGGCTGTCCGTCGCGGCGCCCACGGAGTCCACGCCCAGAGCGGTCGCGAGTGCGCGGTTGTGCTCGCCGCGTGTCAGCACGTGCACCCGCATCCCCAGGTGCAGCGCGACCTGAGCGGTGAGGTGGGCGCTGCCACCGAACCCGTAGATCCCGAGCCGCCCTCCCGGCGGGATCTCGGTGCAGCGAAGGGCCCGATAGCCGATGATGCCGGCGCACAGCAGCGGGGCTGCGTGCTCGTCGTCGAGTCCGCTCGGCAGGCGATAGGCGTACGCCTCGTCGACGATGCAGAGGTCCGCGTAACCGCCGTCGATGTCCCAGCCGGTGAACCGCGGGTCGAGGCAGAGGTTCTCGGCACCCTGCCGGCAGTATCGACATGACCCGTCCGTGCGGCCCAGCCAGGGGACGCCCACCCGCTCACCGAGGGCGAAGCGGGTCGCTTCGGGCCCGACGGCGTCAACCACCCCGACCACCTCGTGGCCCGGCGTGACCTCGGGCCGGCGCGGCGCCAGGTCCCCCTCCGCGAGGTGCAGGTCCGTACGGCAGACCCCGCAGCAGCGGACGCGGACCCGGACCTGACCGGTGCCCGGCTCCGGCACCTCCCGCTCGACCCGGCGCAGCGGCCCCGAATCGATCGGACGGGGTGAGTCCACGACCCAGGCCAGCATGCCGTTCACAGGTCTACCTTGCCGGGCCGACGCCGGCTCTGGCGAGCGAACCTCACCGGGACGTCAGACGCTGCTCGGTGGCCCGCCGCAGTGCCAACGCGACCGCGGGGCGGCTCATGGTCAAAGACCGGAACC
>DATJPE010000005.1 GCA_035506535.1 Actinomycetes bacterium
TCGAAGACCACGTCGACGTCGTCGGGAACCAGCATGCGCAGGACCGGAGTCTCGCTGAAGCCGGGCAGGGCCGCGCGCTCGTCGCGCGTTCGGCCGAGGCAGAGCCGGTCATAGCCGGTCGGGAGCTTCGCACGCTGCTGCTCCTCACGCATCCGCGTGAGCCGTTCGGTGCTGCACCAGCAGTGATAGGCGTGTCCCGAGTCGAGCAGGCGCTGCGCGTAGCCGGGGTAGACGTCCAGGCGCTCGGACTGGCGGTACGGCCCCACCGGCCCGCCGACGTCCGGCCCCTCGTCCCAGTCGAACCCGAGCCAGCGAAGCATGTCGAAGACCTGGGCCTCGCTGTCGGCGACGTAGCGGGCCCGGTCGGTGTCCTCGATGCGCAGCACGAACGCCCCGCCCTGCTGGCGGACGAAAGCGAGGTTGAACAGCGACATGTACGCCGTCCCGACGTGCGGGTCGCCCGTCGGGGAGGGCGCGACGCGCAGGCGGACCCCGTCTCGGGGCGGTCGAGCCTCAGTCATCGCCCACCACCGGGTTGCGCAGCGTGCCGATCCCCTCGACCTCCACGCTGACCGTGTCCCCGACGTGGAGCGGACCCACTCCCGCCGGTGTCCCGGTCAGGATCACATCGCCGGGCAGCAGGGTCATCACCGCTGAGACGAAGGCCACCAGCTCGGCGACGCCGCGCATGAGGAGACTGGTTCTTGACGACTGGCGCAGCTCGCCGTTCACGCTGCACGTCAGGGCCACGTCGGAGGGGTCGAGCTCGGTCTCGATCCACGGGCCGAGCGGGCAGAAGCCGTCGAAGCCCTTGGCCCGGGTCCACTGGGCGTCGCTTCGCTGGAGGTCCCGAGCGGTGACGTCGTTGCCGCAGGTGTAGCCGAGCACCGCCTCGAACGCACGCTGGATCGGGACCTCACGGATGAGGCGGCCGATCACCACGGCCAGCTCGCCCTCGTGGTGCACCTCGTGGGAGAGCATCGGGTAGGGAATCGGGTCCCCCGGCCCGATGACTGACGTGGACGGCTTCAGGAACAGCACCGGCTCGTCCGGGATCTCCCCGCCCATCTCGCGTACGTGCTCGGCGTAGTTGCGCCCGACGCCGACGACCTTGCTCGGCAGGACCGGCGCGAGGAGGCGGACGTCGGCGAGGTCGACGGTGCGCTCGGTCCGCTCGATGACCCCGAAGGGATGACCGGCCAGCACCGTGACCGTCTCGCTGCCGGGTGCCCCCTCGACGAGCCCGAAGGCCGGGGTGCCGTCGAGGCTGATCCGGGCGATCCGCACGGCGGTCAGGCTACCGGCGGGGTGGCCGACGGCCGCAGCAGCCCGTACTCGACGGCGTCCTCGAGCGCCAGCCAGGATGCCGCGATCACGTTCTCGTGGACGCCGACGGTCGTCCACTCCCGCTCCCCGTCGCTCGTGTCGATGAGGACGCGGGTGACGGCGCCGGTGCCCTGCTTGCCCTCGAGGATGCGGACCTTGTAGTCGACGAGCTCGAGGGCCTCGAGGCGCGGGTACGCCGACACGAGGGCGGCGCGCAACGCGTTGTCGAGCGCGTTCACCGGGCCGTTGCCCTCCCGCGTACTGATCACCCGCTCGCCGCCCGCACCCGCGCGCAGCTTCACGGTCGCCTCGGACACGACCTCACCGTCCGGCCGCTGCTCCACGATCGTGCGCCACGACTCGACGACGAAGGGCCGGGCCCGTCCCTGTTCGGTCTCGGCGAGCAGCAACAGCTCGAAGCTGGCGTCGGCCGCCTCGAAGGTCCAGCCCTGGGCCTCGAGACCCTTGACCCGCTCGACCACCCGCCCCACGGCCTCGCGGTCACCGCTGAGGTCGTAACCGAGCTCACGGCCCTTGAGCTCGACGGACGCCCGGCCGGCCATCTCCGTCACGAGGACACGCATGTCGTTGCCGACGGCCGAGGCGTCGACGTGGTTGTACAGGTCGGCCGAGACCTTCAGCGCGCTCGCGTGCAGCCCGGCCTTGTGGGCGAAGGAGGAGACCCCGACGTAGGGCTGATGGGTGTCGGGCACCAAGTTGGCGATCTCGGCGATGGCGTGGGAGACCCGGACCGCCTCCGCGAGGCGGCCGTCAGGGAGGACCTTCATGCCCATCTTCAGCTCGAGGTTGGCCACCACCGCGAACAGGTCGGCGTTACCCGTCCGCTCGCCGTATCCGTTGGCCGTGCACTGCACATGGGTCGCACCGGCCTCGACCGCGGCGATGGTGTTGGCGACCGCGCATCCGGTGTCGTCCTGGCAGTGGATGCCGAGCCGTACGCCGCTGCGCGCGAGGACGTCCGCCACGACGCGCCCGACCTGCGAGGGAAGCATGCCGCCGTTGGTGTCGCAGAGCACAGCGACGTCGGCGCCTGCCGATGCGGCCGTCTGCAGCAGGGTCACGCCGTAATCGGGGTCGTGCCGGTAGCCGTCGAAGAAGTGCTCGCAGTCCACGAACACGCGGCGGCCCTCCCCGACGAGCAGCGCGACGGTGTCTCCCACCATGGCCAGGTTCTCGTCGTAGGTCGTACGCAACGCCTCCGTGACGTGGCGCACGTCGGACTTGGCGACCAGGCACACCACGGGAGCCTTGGACTCCAGCAGCGCGAGCACCTGGGGGTCGTCTGCGGCATCGACTCCCGCTCGCCGCGTCGATCCGAACGCCACGAGCTGCGCGTGCTGCAAGACGTTCTCCTCCACTGCCCGGTGGAAGAACTCGGTGTCCTTCGGCAAGGCGCCCGGCCAGCCGCCCTCCACGAAGCCGACCCCGAAGGAGTCGAGCAGGCGAGCGACGGCGAGCTTGTCGGCCACCGAGTACGTGATCCCCTCACGCTGCGCGCCGTCACGCAAGGTGGTGTCGTACACGTGGAACGCGTCGTCGGTCATCGGTGTCCTCGTCAGGTCCGGGCGGTCGCGGGCAGATGGTCACGGGCGGGCGGCGGGCAAAGAAAACGACCTCTCGCGGGACGCGAGAGGTCGGCGCACGGGCGGCTCGAGGAGAGCTCAACCAGTGCGCGGCCGGCTAATTCGGCGGGACGGCACGGAAGCAGTCTCGCATACGATCAGCGGCGTGGACAGGCGGGGCGTCGTACTCCGCGCGTCCGCCGCGGCGCTCCTGGTCCTCCTCGGCGGGGGCACGGCCGCCTGGGCACTGCGCTCCTCTCCGTCCGCGCAGGCGCAGCCGGCTCCATCCGGCCTGCCGGCACCCGGTACCTCCGCGTCGACGACGACCCCGGCGGGGTCCTTCGATGCGCAGCCGCTCACCGCCGCGGCGGCGTCCACGTCGAGCCCGCTTCGCCCGGGGGCGAGCACGCTCGTGCTCGGCGACTCCCTGGCCCTCGACGTCTACCCGTGGCTGGCCGACCTGCTGCCCGACCGCTACGTCTCCTACGCCGCGGTCGTCGGCCGGGCCACCCCTGCCACCTACGCCGCGCTGCGGTCCCTTCCGAAGGTGCCGCCGCTCGTCCTGGTGAGCCTCGGCACGAACGACCTCGACCCCGCGTCCTTCGCCCGGGCGGCCGAGGAGATCCTCACCTACCTTGGTCCGCACCGGTGTGTCGTGTGGTCCGACGTCGTCCGGCCCGACTGGGTGGGGGGCGGAGCCGCGGCGATCAACGCGGTGATCGAGCGGCTGGCCTCGACCCGCCCGAACCTGCACGTGCTGCACTGGACGTCGATGGTGGCGGCGCACCCGGAGTGGCTCGGCGGCGACGGGATCCACCCGCGGCCGGCGGGCGCGCAGGCGCGTGCCGAGGCCTTCGCCGCGGCGGCGCTCGCCTGCTCGCCGTTCGATGCCTCCGCACCACGGGCGAGCAAGCAGGTCCTTCCCGCCTCGGCGTTCACCGCACCGGGGCCCGGTTCGGGGACCACGAGCACGGCTGCGAGCACCCCGACCAATGTCGCGACGCCGTCCCCACGGACGTCACACGCGTCCGTGGCCCCGGCACGCTCGACGAGCTCCTCGCCCGGCACCCGGACCCCGCCGTCGAGCCCCTCGAGGGAACCGGCATCGGCGTCGAGCCCTCCGGCGCTGCCTCCGGCTCCCTCGAGCCCGACACCGACCCCGTCGGCGACGTGAGCAGTGCGCACTGCCATCCGGCGGCTCCGACCGGCGCTCCCGGTCCTCGTCGCCCTCGGCCTGGTGGAGGAGGTGGAGGAGGAGCGCGACGCGCGCCTGGTCATCACGACGACAGACCCCGACGGGCTGGCGGACGTCGTGACTGGCTGGCAGCGAGGCTGACCGGCTACTCGCCGCGGAGCCGGAAGCCGATCCCGGCGAGGGCGAACAGCCCCTCGCGCATGACGGCGAGCTTCTCGGTGGTGATCATCGCCGCGAGCTCGGAATCGACGGACCGCACCGCCCGCTGGACCTCCTCGGCCGCTGCCAGGCCTCGTTCGGTGAGTGTCACGGCCAGCCGGCGGCGATCCTCGGCGTCGACGTGCCGGTCGAGGTAGCCCCGCAGCACCAGGGTGTCGATGAGTTGGCTGGCGGCCTGCTTGGTCACCTGCAGGTCGTTGATGAGCGTCGCCAGCGTCGCGCCGTGGTTGGCCAGGCCCCCCAGGACGTACGGGCCGTTGCGCGGCATGTCGTGGATGTCCGCCGCGGCCAGCGCGCGCCGGACCGCCAGCGCGTAGGCGTTGCGGGCGGCGCGGAGCAGGGCCGGGATCACGACCTCGTCGGGGTCGACGTCATCACTCATGGCGGCAGCCTGCGCCGCCACCCGAAATGAAGTCAAGGACATTGACAGTCCAGAAGATTGACTGTCACGCGTCGACGATGCGGTGCATCCACCCGTAGGGGTCGGGGGCCGCGCCGGTCTGGATGTCCAGCAACGCGGCACGCACGCGCTGGGTGACCGGACCCGGCTCCCCGTCACCGACGCTCCACTGGCGACCGGCCGCCTTGACGCCGGCGATCGGGGTGACCACGGCCGCGGTGCCGCAGGCGAAGACCTCGCTGATGGCCCCCGAGGCGTTGCCCTCCTCCCACTCCTGGGTGGAGATGAGCCGCTCCTCGCTCGCGTAACCGAGGTCGCGGGCCAGGTGCAGCAGTGAGTCACGGGTGACCCCGGGCAGCAGCGCCCCGTTGAGCTGCGGGGTGACCAGGGTGACATCGGACCCGGATCCCTCGACGAAGAAGATGTTCATGCCACCCATCTCCTCGACGAAGCGGTGCTCGTGCGCGTCGAGCCACACCACCTGGTCGCAACCCTGGGCCGCTGCCTGCGCCTGGGCCACGAGGGAGCCCGCGTAGTTGCCGGCGCACTTGGCCTCGCCGGTGCCGCCCGGCGCGGCGCGCGTGAAGTCCTCGCACAGCCAGACCGTGACCGGCTTCAGGCCGCGGGGGAAGTACGGCCCGGCCGGGGACGCGATGAGCACGTACAGGTAGGAGTTCGCGGGACGGACCCCGAGCCCGACCTCGGTCGAGAACAGGTAGGGGCGCAGGTAGAGGCTGCGCTCGGCCCCTGACGGCACCCAGTCGCGGTCCTGCCACACGAGCGCCTCGATCGAGGCGACGAAGAGCTCCTCGGGCAGCTCGGGCATGGCCAGGCGTCGAGCGCTGCGCTGGAAGCGCTTGGCGTTGGCGCGCGGTCGGAACGTCGCGATCGAGCCGTCGGGCTGCCGATAGGCCTTGAGCCCCTCGAAGATCGCCTGACCGTAGTGCAGCACCATCGCGGCGGGATCGAGGGAGATCGGCGCGTACGGGACGAGCTGCGCGTCGTGCCATCCCCTCCCCTCCGACCACGCGACGGTGACCATGTGGTCGGTGAAGTGCCGTCCGAAGCCGGGGTCGGCCAGAATCGCCTCCCGCTCGGCGGCCGCCAGCGGGGTGCTCGTGGGCTTCAGGGCGATGCTCGTCATGGCATGACTCCTCGGTGTCGAGTCCGCGCTCGGACGTTACACGCTCAGCGGGCCACGGCCGCTGCGAGGGCGTCGCCGATCTGCGAGGTGGAGCGACGCGGCAGCGACGTACGGGCCAGCAGGTCGGCGGCCACCGCCGCCTCGACGCGCTGCGCCGCCTCGGCGTGGCCGAGGTGGTCCAAGAGCATCGCCACCGAGAGCACGGTCGCGGTCGGGTCCGCCAGCCCCTGGCCGGCGATGTCCGGTGCGGACCCGTGAACGGGTTCGAACATGCTCGGGTGGGCGCGGCTGACATCGAGGTTGCCGCTCGCCGCGAGGCCGATCCCCCCGGCGACGGCCGCGCCGAGGTCGGTGAGGATGTCGCCGAACAGGTTGTCCGTGACAACGACGTCGAAGCGTCCCGGGTCGCTGACGAAGAACATCGAGGCGGCGTCGACGTGGCAGTAGTCCACGCTCACGTCGGGGAAGTCGCTCGCAACCAGGTCGACCGTGCGCTGCCACAGACCGCCCGCGTGGACGAGCACGTTGGTCTTGTGGACGAGGGTGAGCTTGCGGCGCGGGCGCGCGGCGGCACGGCGAAAGGCGTCACGGACGACACGCTCGACGCCGTAGGCGGTGTTGAGGCTCTCCTCGGTGGCCACCTCGTGCACCGTGCCGTGCCTGAGGTTGCCGCCGGCTCCCGCGTACGGCCCCTCGGTGCCCTCCCGGACGACGATCATGTCGAGGGTCTCGGGCGTGGCCGCGCTGACCGGCGAGACGACGCCCGGGTACAGCCGCACCGGGCGCAGGTTCACGTGGTGGTCCAGCGCGAACCGCAGCCGGAGCAGCAGGCCGCGCTCCAGGACACCGGGTGGGACGCTCGGGTCGCCGACGGCACCGAGGAGGATGGCGTCGTGCTCGCCCAGCTCGGCCAGGACCGAGTCGGGCAGGGCCTCACCGGTGGCGTGCCAGCGACGCGCGCCGAGGTCGTACTCGGTCGTCTCCACCTTCACGCCGGCGCCGGCCGTGGCGGCCTCGAGCACCTTGAGACCCTCGGCGACGACCTCGTGGCCGATTCCGTCGCCGGGGATGACCGCGAGTCTCATCGAGTCCATCCGTCCAGCGTAGGACCCGTCTCACTCCTCGGCCCTTGTGTTCCGCATCCCGGACGCTCGTCCGGGTGCGGTCACGTCGAGCGGACCGTCACCTCCGATGAGGTGCCCGCAGCCACCGTGCTGTCCCCCGCGTAACGGACGACGAGGGTGTGCGTCCCCTTGGCCAGGTGGGGCAGGGTGAGCGTGAGGGCGCCCTTCCGCAGCGTGCCGTGCGCGATCGCCGACGTGCCGTCGTAGACCGTCACCGTGCCGGTCGGGTGGTGCAGGCTCCCCGGGACGCTGACCTTTACCCGCGCCTCGGCGTGCGCGCGATGGGAAACGGTGGCCGGCGCGGTCAGGGAGACCTTGGACGCCGACTTCGTGACGACCAGGGTCCTGGCCGTCGAGGTGCTGCCCGACAGGGCCGCCGACGCCACCAGGGTCGCGGTGATGTGGTGCGTCCGGATGTGCAGCCTCGGCAAGGTCACCGTGACCTTGCCGTTCACCAGGGTTCCGGTCGCGATCAGGGTGGAACCGCTCTTGAACTGCACCGTCCCGCCACTCGGGTGCGTTGGGTTCCCGACGATACTGACCGTCGCCGTCGCACGCTTGGTTGACCAGTACCCCGCGCGCGACGTGCTGAGGGCGAGCGAGGTCCTCGACGCGTCCGGGGTTATCCCCACGACCTCGGCTCGGGACCCGGTCGCGTTCAGGTGGTGGATGAGCAGCAGGCCGCGGCCGCCGTCGATCCCGACGGTGGCCCGGTCCAGCCGCACCGACAGCGTCGCGCCGGGTGAGTCGTCAGCCAGCACCGGCTCGCCGGCGGACGTGGCGGCGAGCCCCGGGTGGGTCGGGTCGAAGGAGAACGGGGAGACCAGCGGGGCGTTCGGGTCGAGCAGGTCCGACACGCTCTCCTCGCCGGCGACGTCGGCCAGCCCGATCTCCTCGTTGAAGCTCTCCACCGAGTAGCTGAACCTCGGGTGGGCAGCGGTGAGGAAGGGCTTCAGCGGCTTGCCGTTCTCGTCGAGGATCGGGTCGCCTGTCCCCGGGTCCACCGGGTGCGCGAGCTCGTTGATCTCGACCGGAAGCACCATCGCGTCGCTGCCGATCTTGCGGGTGTCGAACTCCCCGGGGGCCGCGTTGAGCAGCTCCTGGTCGACGATCGCCTGCCCGTCCCCGTCGCGCAGGCTGACGGTGGTCGACAAGAAGACGTCCACGGGGTCCCCGGCGGAGGTGGTCACGCGGTCGTTGAAGACGACCAGGTCGGGCTGGCCGTCGCCGTCGGTGTCGATGAGGACGTCGTACTCCTGCAGACCCTGGG
The DNA here is from genome assembly GCA_035506535.1 of Actinomycetes bacterium. Classification (NCBI taxonomy): domain Bacteria; kingdom Bacillati; phylum Actinomycetota; class Actinomycetes; species Actinomycetes bacterium. The sequence goes on from DATJPE010000005.1 coordinate 8,262, forward strand.
CCGTGCGCCACGGCGCGTACGCCGTCACGGCGAAGTAGAGGTACGCGGGCGGGTTGCTCCCCAGCGTCGCCGGGTTCTGGAAGGGGTTGCCGCCCGCGCTGATCACCGCGGGGGCGTCGGTCGCCGCGCCGACGTAGCGCAGGTCCGCGGAGCGGACGTCCTCGTAGGGGATGCACCCGATGAGCAGGGACAGCGAACCGTCGCTGCCGCAGTCCGGCATCCGCGGGCTGACGCCCTGGAGCTCGAAGGCGGAGACCGTCGACTGCTCGGCCGCGACACCGCTGCCCTGGGCGAGGCCGGTGCCGGCCAGGGTGAGGGTGCCGGCCGCGATGTGCCCGGAGCCGCTCAGGGCCGGCGTCCCCGCGGCGTGCATGGCCGACGCCGGGCGCGGCGCGGCGTACAGCGGCACGTTGAGCGTGTCGCCGCTCGTCGGGTTCACGACCAGGCGGGCGCTGGCGTAGGACGCCCAGTCCCGGTCGAGGACGCCGCCGGTGCCGAGCGGGTCGAGGTCGAGGGAGGGGTCGGGCTTGTGCGTCAGCGCCGCGGCGTCGACGGTCAGCGTGACGGTGACCTCGCGGCTGGTGTCGGCGGGAAGGGTCACCGAGGACGGGGAGACCGAGAAGCTCGCTCCGGGCAGGGTGTCCACGTCCTCCACGGACAGGGTGTAGGTGTTGCTGCTCGCGCCGTCGTTCTCGATGCGTACCTGCTTGGTGCGGGTCAGGTCGCCCGTGGCGTCGAGGGTGCCGAAGGTGACGCTCACCACGCCCGGGTCGTTCACGACGTAGGCGAGGGAGTCGGTGTCGACGGCGGCCTGCGCGTCGATGCGGCCGGCGCCCGCCCGCAGGACGCCGAGCGCCGCGCCGCCGTGCGCCGGCAGCGGGTACACATGGTGGGTCGCCGTGTCCATGATCGCGGCCTTGACCTGCTCGGGCCGCCAGTCGGGATGGGCCGCGATGACCAGGGCCGCCTCGCCGGCGACGTGTGGCGTCGCCATCGACGTCCCGCTCTCGACAGCGCCCCCAGCACCGGTGCCGAACGCCGCCGAGACGATGCTGTTGCCGGGCGCTGAGACGTCCGGCTTGACGTTGTCCGACTGGGTGATGCCGCGGGAGGAGAAGCCGACGATCGCGTCGGTCGGGTCCTCGGCGCCGGTCAGGACGTTCTTGACGGCCAGCCGCAGGGCCCCCGTGAGAGTCACGGTCACTGCGTGGCTGCCGTTCAGCGCGGTCTGGATCTCGTCGCGCGCGTCCTTCGAGGTGATCATGACCGGGATGATCGAGTCGCCGACGATCCCCGCGGCGAAGCGGTTGCTGTCGTCGCCGAACAGGGCGCCGATCGCGCCGGCGGCCCGGACGTTGGCGGAGCGGGCGGCCGAGCCGCAGCGACGGTTGACGTCGTTGTCCGTCCAGTACAGGAAGGCGACCTTGCCCGCGACCTTGGCCGCCTGGGCGCTGGTCAGCGGGTCGCACCCGTCGGCGTTGGTCGTGGCGACGTCCGCGTCGGTCCAATCGCTGGAGATCTCCGCGAGCGGCGCGTCTGTGACGCCCGGCTTGTTGGTCCAGTCGTAGGAGGTCGAGAGCTCACCCGGGAAGGGGCTGCCGGGGGCGTCCGTCCCGTCGAACTTGGCGGCGACGCCGTCCCACGTGTCGGTGTTGTCGTCCGAGGCGGCCACGGCGATGGCGCGCGAGGCGTTCCCCGGGGAGCCGCCGACCTCGAAGGCGTCCCCGGCGTTGCCGATCGCTGCGGCGACGGTGATACCGGCGAGGACCGCGTTGTTCGTGGCCACCGAGTCGGGGTCCTCTGGCGAGGCGAAATCGGAGCCGAGGGACATGTTGACGACGTCGAGGTGGTCGTTCAGGTCACCGTCGCCGTTGGGGTCGGCGGCCCAGTCGAGCGCCTCTGAGATCAGGTCGGTGTCACCCTTGCAGCCGAAGACCTTGAGGGCGAAGAGCTTCGCCCCCGGCGCCATGCCCGGTCCGATCTTGAGGGAGGAGAACGGCGTCGAGGTGTCGTACGGACCGTGGAACGTGGACCCGTCGGCCGCGACGCCGTACCCCGCGGCCGTACCGGCGACGTGGGTTCCGTGCCCGTCGCAGTCCAGGGGGTTGTCGTCCGGGTGCGGGATCAGCGCGGGGTTGCCCAGCGGGGCGGCGGCGTCGTAGGCGTCACCGGCGAAGTCGTAGCCGCCCGCGACCTTGGCCGGGTCGGGATAGGTGGGCTCGGCGGCCGAAGCGGCGCGCGCCGCGTTGTAGGCGGCCACGGTTCCGGGCCCGCCGAAGTCGGCGTGGGTGTAGTCGATGCCGCTGTCGATGATCCCGATGGTCACGCCCTTGCCGGTCCCGGACGCCCCGGACTCCCACGCCTGCGGCGCCGCGGTCAGGGGGACCGTGTTCGCGTTGTCGATGCTCTTCGGGGTGAGCACGTGGATGGCCTTCACGTTCGGCAGGGCCGCCAGGGCAGCCAGGCGGCTCGCGTCGGTGACCACGGCGACGCCCGCGTAGAGGGCGTGGACCTGGAACAGCGTCGTCGCCCTCGTGGCGGGCCTGCTGAACGTCGCCTCGACCTGGTGCTGCTGGGTGCGGACACGCGCGGTGGCCAGCCGGCTGGCGGTCCCGGCGGCGTGCAGCCCCAGGTGCAGGGCTGACGAGTACGCCTGGGCCGCCGGCTTCGCGTCGAGCTGGAGCATGACCGCGACCCGGCCGCTGGCGGGCAGTCCCGCGAGCGAGCGGATCGAGCCCGCCGTCGGCGTGTGGAGCAGGCGATCGTGCTGGTTCGGCCGCGGTTTCGCCGCAGTCGCCCCCGATGCGGCAGCGGCGGCGCCGCCGACGCCCAGGGGCAGGAGGATGGCGGCGGCGGCGATGGCGGTCGCGCGCGCGGCGAACGGGCGGCGGGCGCGGGGGGCGTGCGTCACGAGATCTCCTGGCGTCCGGGCGGGTTGGGGTGGCGAGGAGACAGCGCCCAAGCGTCAATCGTCCCGGTCGTCCCCGTGCTGCCCGCCGACCCTAGCGTCTGACCCGGGTATCACCGCAAGAACCCCGGCCGTGGCCGCTGGTCTCACTTTCGTCACGAAGCGGGCGTCAGCCCTCGAGGTCGACCAGACGCGCGTACTCGGCCCCCACCTCGGACGCGATCGCGTCCAGGACGGCCGGCGGGATGGCGGAGTCGACGGTCAGCGCGACCAGCGCGTGGCCGCCCTTGGCGTCGCGGGCCACCTGCATGCCCGCGATGTTGACGCCGGCGTCTCCGAGGATCCGCCCGACCCGACCGACCATGCCGGGCCGGTCCTCGTAGCGGAGGAACGCGAGATGGGCCGCGAGCCCGAGGTCGACGTCGTAGCCGTTGACCTCGACCACCTTCTCGATCTGGCGGCGCCCCACCAGCGTGCCGCTGACCGAGACCACGCCCCCGTCGGCGAGCGTCCCTCGCACGCTCACCAGGTTGCGGTGGTCGACGCTGTCGGGGTCGGTCACCAGCGAGACCTCGAGGCCACGCTCCTTGGCGAACAGAGGGGCGTTGACATAGGAGACGGCGTCCTCGACCACGTCGGTGAAGACGCCCTTGAGCGCCGACAGCTCGAGCACCGAGACGTCGTTCGCGACGATCTCCCCGAGCACCTCGACGGTGAGCGTGGCGGGCAGCTCGCCGGCGAGCGCGGTCAGGATGCGGCCCAGCTTCTCGGTCAGGGGCAGTGCGGGGCGCACGTCCTCGGCGATCGCCCCGCCCTGGACGTTCACGGCGTCCGGGACGAGCTCGCCGGCCAGCGCCAGACGTACCGAGCGCGCGACCGCGATGCCGGCCTTCTCCTGGGCCTCGTCCGTGGACGCACCCAGGTGCGGCGTCACCACGACCTGCTCGAAGGCGAAGAGCGGGGAGTCCGTGCACGGCTCCTTGGCGAACACGTCGATCCCCGCGCCGGCGACCCTGCCGTCGGCGATGGCCGTCGCGAGGGCCTCCTCGTCGACAATCCCGCCGCGGGCCGCGTTGATGATGCGCACCGTGGGCTTGACCTTGCGCAGCGCCTCCTCGCCGATGAGGCCGAGGGTCTCCTTGTTCTTGGGCAGGTGCACGGTGATGAAGTCCGCGCTCTCGAGCAGCTCGTCCAGGGAGACCAGCCGGATGTTCATCTGCGCCGCGCGCGCCGGCTGGACGTAGGGGTCGTAGGCGATGAGCTGCACGCCGAAGGCGCTGAGCCGCTGGGCGACGAGCTGGCCGATGCGACCCAGGCCCACCACGCCCACGACCTTGTCCGCCAGCTCCACGCCGGTGTACTTCGACCGCTTCCACTCCCCGCCGCGCAGGGCGGCGTTGGCGGGCGCGATGTTGCGCGCGCTGGCCAGCAGCAGCGCGATGGCCAGCTCGGCCGCGCTGACGATGTTGGAGGTGGGCGCGTTGACGACCATGACGCCGGCCTGGGTCGCCGCAGGTACGTCGACGTTGTCGAGCCCGACGCCTGCCCGGGCGACCACCTTCAGCCGCGTGGCGGCCGCGAGCGCCTCGGCGTCGATGTGGGTGGCGGAGCGGATGAGCACCGCGTCGACATCGGCCAGGGCCGGCAGCAGCTGAGCGCGGTCCGCCCCGTCGCAGTGGCGGATCTCGAAGTCGGGACCCAGGGCCTCGACGGTTGCGGGGGACAGCTCCTCGGCGATGAGCACGACAGGCTTGGCCACGGCAGGACCCTTCGGCGACGGACGGGCGGCGACGGACGAGCAGGGCGAGCCTAACCCTCCTTGTGAAAACCTTCACGAGCGTCCACCTGCTGGACCGCCCGAACCGCGCTCAGCGGGCTGCGGTGCCCTCGACGTAGTCGGTGTCGTCGGTCTTCACCCACGACATGAGCTTGCGCAGCTCGCGACCGGTCGCCTCGATGGGGTGCTTCTCCGCCGCGGCCCGGAACGCCTTGAACTCCGGTGCGCCGGCGTCCTGGTCGGCGATGAACCGCGCCGCGAAGGTCCCGTTCTTGATGTCCGCGAGGACCGCGCGCATGTTCTCCCGCACGTGCTCGTCGATGATGCGTGGGCCGGAGACGTAGTCGCCGTACTCAGCGGTGTCCGACACCGACCAGCGCTGCTTGGCGATCCCGCCCTCGTACATGAGGTCCACGATGAGCTTGAGCTCGTGCAGGCACTCGAAGTAGGCCACCTCGGGCTGGTAGCCGGCTGCGACGAGAGTCTCGAAGCCCGCTTCGACGAGCGCCGATGCCCCGCCGCAGAGGACGGCCTGCTCGCCGAAGAGGTCGGTCTCGGTCTCCTCGGTGAAGGTGGTCCTGATCCCTCCGGCGCGCAGGCCTCCGATGGCCTTCGCGTAGGACAGCGCGAGCGGCCACGCGCCGCCGGTGGCGTCCTGCTCGACCGCGACGAGGACCGGTACCCCGCGACCGGCGACGTACTCCCTGCGGACGAGGTGGCCGGGGCCCTTGGGCGCGACCATGGCCACGTCCACCCCGGCCGGCGGCTTGATGTAGCCGAAGCGGATGTTGAAGCCGTGGCCGAAGAAGATGGCGTCGCCATCGACGAGGTTGGGCTCGATCGACTCGGCGTACAGGTGCCGCTGCGCGGGGTCGGGCGCCAGGACCATGATGAGGTCGGACTCCTCGACGGCGGCGGCTGGGTCGACGACGCGCAGCCCCTCCTCCTCGGCCTTGGCCCGGCTGCGTGAGCCCTCGGGCAGGCCGACCCGCACGTCCACGCCCGAGTCGCGAAGCGACAGTGAGTGGGCGTGCCCCTGGCTCCCGTAGCCCAGGACGGCGACGCTGCGCCCCTGGATGATCGACAGGTCGGCGTCGTCGTCGTAGAACAGCTCGGCCACCACGGGCTCCTTCAGTCTCAGGTCCGGTGTCGGGTTCGGGTCAGGTTGCTCGGGGTCGGGTGCTCGGGTCGGGTCGCTCGGGGTCACGTCGGTGTCATGCGCTGCGCTCGGCGCGCAGGCTACGGTCGGTCATCGAGCGCCCGCCACGAGACACCGCGACGACCCCCGACTGCACGAGCTCCTTGATGCCGTAAGGCTCGAGGACGCGCAGCAACGCGTCCAGCTTGTCCTGCTCCCCCACGGCCTCGACGACGAGGCTGTCCGGCGCCACGTCGACCACATGCGCCCGGAAGAGCTCCACCAGCTCGAGCACCTGCGAGCGTGCGGCGCCGTCGGCGCGGACCTTGACGAGCAGCAGCTCTCGCTGCACCGAGGAGTCGCCGTCCAGCTCCACGATCTTCAGCACGTTGATGAGCTTGTTGAGCTGCTTGGTCACCTGCTCCAGGGGACTGTCCTCGACGTTGACGACGATCGTCATGCGCGACAGGCCGGCTTGCTCGGTCGGCCCGACGGCGAGGGACTCGATGTTGAAGCTGCGCCGGCTGAACAGGGACGCGATCCGCGCCAGGACCCCGGGCGTGTCCTCCACGAGGACGGACAGCGTGTGACGGCTCATGCGGCACTTCCCTCGTCGAGGGCCGCGTCGAGCAGCGCGGCCACGTGGATCGCCGTGGTGTCGAGGAGGGGCACCGGGCCGTCCTCCGATCCCAGCAGCATGGTGTGCTCGGTGCACCCCAGCAGCACAGCCTGCGCTCCCCGGTCGACCAGCCGGTCGATCACGCCGAGGTGCGCCTTGCGCGAGGAGTCCTCGACGATCCCTTGGGTGAGCTCCTCGTAGATGACCCGGTGGATCATCGCCCGGTCCTCGGCGTCAGGCACGAGAACCTCGATGCCCAGCCGTTCGAGACGTGCCGGGTACAGGTCGGACTCCATGGTGTACGCCGTCCCGATCAGGCCCACCCGTCGCACCTCGAGCCGTCGCAGCACCGCGCCCGAGGCGTCGACGATGTGGACCACCGGCAAGCCCGACGCGGCGGCGACCTCGTCGGCCACGAGATGCATGGTGTTGGCGGCGATCCCGATCAGCTGCGCGCCGGCGTCCCGGAGCAGCCGCGCCTCCGACGCGTAGCGGACGCCGAGGTCCTCCCATGCGCCGGCCGCCTGCAGCCCAGCGATCTCGTCGAACTCGAGGGACCTCAGGACGAGGTCTGCCGAGTGCAACCCGCCCAGCCGATCGCGCACGCCCTCGTTCAGCGCTCGGTAGTAGTGGGCGCTCGACTCCCAGGACGTACCACCGATCAGACCGATGCGACGCATCAGTCCTCCCGGTCCCAGTCAGGCGCCATGTCGCGGGCGATCATGATGTCGTCGTTGCTCGTTCCGGCGGCGACCATCGGCCAGACCATCGCGTCCTGGTGGACCCCGAAGTCGACGACGACGGGACGGTCGTCGACCGCCATGGCGGCCTCGATCGTCGCGTCGACGTCCTCCGCCTTGTCACAGCGAAGGCCGACGCAGCCGTAGGCCTCCGCGAGCTTCGCGAAGTCGGGGATGCGCCGGGAGTGCAGGTCGGTGTTCGAGTAGCGACCGTTGTAGAACAGCGTCTGCCACTGGCGCACCATGCCGAGGCTGGAGTTGTTGATGACCGCGACCTTGATGGGGATCTCGTTGAGCGCGCAGGTGGCGAGCTCCTGGTTGGTCATCTGGAAGCAGCCGTCGCCGTCCACGGCCCACACCGTCGCGTCGGGGCGCCCGACCTTGGCGCCCATGGCGGCGGGGACGGCGTAGCCCATCGTGCCGAGACCGCCGGAGTTGAGCCAGGTCCCGGGACGCTCGTACCGGACGAACTGCGCCGCCCACATCTGGTGCTGCCCGACGCCGGCCACGTAGATCGCGTCCGGGCCGGCGATCGCGCCCAGCCGCTCGATGACGTACTGCGGTGCCAGCTCGCCACCTTCGGGGACGGAGTAGCCGAGCGGGTACGTCTCGCGCCAGCGGTCCAGCTGCTCCCGCCAGGCGGCGTAGTCACCCACCCGCCCGGCGGCTCGCTCGGTGTGCAGCGCCTGGACGAGGTCGGCGATGACCTCCTTCGCGTCGCCCACGATGGGCACGTCCGCGAAGCGGTTCTTGGAGATCTCCGCGGGGTCGATGTCGGCGTGGATGACGAGCGCCTCGGGCGCGAAGGAGTCCAGCCGTCCCGTGACCCGGTCGTCGAAGCGCGCGCCGAGGGTGACGAGCACGTCGCTCTTCTGCAGTGCGGTGACCGCGGCCACGGTGCCGTGCATGCCGGGCATCCCGAGGTGGAGCGGGTGGCTGTCCGGGAAGGCGCCCCGGGCGGTCAGCGTCGTCACGACGGGGATACCGGTCAGCTCGGCCAGCACGCGCAGCTCCTCGCTCGCCCGCGCGCGAAGGACGCCACCACCGACGTAGAGCACCGGCCGCTTCGCCTCGACGAGAAGCCGGGCCGCCTCGCGCACCTGCTTGGCGTGCGGGTGCGTGACCGGACGATATCCGGGCAGGTCCAGCGACTCCGGCCACTGGAAGCTCGTCGTCGCCTGGAGAGTGTCCTTGGCGATGTCGACGAGCACGGGCCCCGGGCGCCCGGTCCCGGCGATGTGGAAGGCCTCCGCGACCACGCGCGGGATCTCCGCCGGGTCGGTCACGAGGTAGTTGTGCTTGGTGATCGGCATGGTGATGCCGCGGATGTCGGCCTCCTGGAAGGCGTCGCTGCCGATCGCCGCGCTGGGCACCTGGCCGGTGATGGCGACCAGGGGCACCGAGTCCATGTGGGCGTCGGCGAGGGGGGTGACCAGGTTGGTGGCCCCCGGGCCTGACGTCGCCATGCAGACGCCGACCCGTCCGGTCGCCAGCGCGTACCCCTCGGCGGCGTGGCCCGCGCCCTGCTCGTGGCGGACGAGGATGTGGCGGACCGAGGAGTCGAACAGCGGGTCGTAGGCGGGGAGGATGGCTCCTCCCGGGATGCCGAAGACCACCTCGACCCCGGCGGCCTCGAGCGAGCGGACGAGGCTCTGCGCTCCGGTGACCTGTTCGCTCATCGCTTCCTCGGGCAAGTCGTTGGGCGGGACATGAAAAAACCCCTCGGCCCGATGGGCGGACGAGGGGCACGCGTCGGCGTGGTGCTAGCCGGCGCGTTGCGGGCGTACGAGAAGTGACGCGATGGACACACGACAAGCCTCCCTTGCCGGCCCGGAACCGTCAAGCAGGCGAGATGCCGCTCTCAGGATGCGGACACGATCAGCCGCAGACGGCGCCGTAGGCGGCGGAGCCAACGAGCTTGGTGTACTTCGCGAGCACTCCCCTCGTGTAGGCGTGGGGTACCGGGGACCATTCGACGCGCCGCTTCACCAGGTCGCCGTCGTCGACCAGCAGGTCGAGGGTGCGTCGCGTGACGTCCACCCGGACCAGGTCCCCGTCGCGCACCAGCGCGATGGGCCCGCCGTCGACGGCCTCAGGCGCGACGTGACCGATGCACAGCCCGGTGGTGCCCCCGGAGAAGCGTCCATCGGTGAGCAGCAGGACGTCCTTGCCGAGGCCGGCGCCCTTGATCGCCGCGGTGATGGCCAGCATCTCGCGCATGCCGGGCCCGCCCTTGGGTCCCTCGTAGCGGATCACCACGACGTCGCCGGGGTGGATCGCACCGTTCTCGAGGGCGTCCATCGCGGCCCGCTCGCGCTCGAAGACGCGGACCGGCCCCTCGAAGACCTCGCGGTCGAACCCCGCGGTCTTCACCACCGCGCCGTCGGGGGCGAGGGATCCGCGCAGGATCGTGAGCCCGCCAGTCGCGTGGATCGGCCGGCTCATCGCGCGGATGATCTCTCCGTCCGGGTCCGGCGGGGCGATGCTCTCGAGGTTCTCCGCAACGCTGCGCCCGGTCACCGTGAGCGCGTCACCGTGCAGCAGCCCGGCGTCCAGCAGCGCCTTCATGACCACCGGTACGCCGCCGACGCGGTCGACGTCGCTCATGACGTAGCGCCCGAACGGCTTGACGTCGGCCAGGTGGGGAACGCGCTCGCCGATGCGGGAGAAGTCGTCGAGGGAGAGCTCGACCTCGGCCTCGTGGGCGATCGCCAGCAGGTGCAGGACGGCATTGGTCGACCCGCCGAGCGCCATCACGACGGCGATCGCGTTCTCGAAGGCCTCTCGTGTCAGCACCGTTCGGGCCGTGATCCCAAGGCGCAGCAGGTCGACGACGGCCTCGCCCGAGGCCCGCGCGAAGCCGTCACGACGTCGGTCCACCGACGGTGGAGCGGCCGAGCCGGGCATCGACATCCCGAGGGCCTCGGCGGCCGAGGCCATCGTGTTGGCGGTGTACATGCCCCCGCACGCACCCTCGCCCGGGCAGATCGCGCGCTCGATGGCGTCGACGTCCTCGCGTGGGATGAGTCCGCGGGCGCAGGCGCCGACCGCCTCGAAGGCGTCGATGATCGTGACCTCGCGGTCGGTGCCGTCGGGCATCCGCGCGATGCCGGGAAGCGTCGAGCCGGCATAGAGGAAGACGGCGGCGAGGTCCAGGCGCGCCGCGGCCATGAGCATCCCCGGCAGCGACTTGTCACAGCCGGCGAGCAGGACGGCGCCGTCGAGCCGCTCGGCGTTCATGACCGTCTCCACGCTGTCCGCGATGACCTCGCGGGACACCAGCGAGAAGTGCATCCCCTCATGCCCCATGGAGATCCCGTCCGAGACCGAGATGGTCCCGAACTCCAGGGGGAACCCACCGCCAGCGTGCACGCCCTCCTTGGCCGCCTTGGCGAGCCGGTCCAGCGACAGGTTGCAGGGAGTGATCTCGTTCCAGGACGAGGCGACCCCGATCTGCGGCTTGGCGAAGTCGGCGTCGCCGAGCCCGAGAGCGCGCAGCATCCCTCGGGCCCCGGCCCGTTCGAGGCCGTCGGTCACGTCTCGGCTGCGGGGCTTGAGGTCAGGCGTGGACGCGGGCTCGCTCATGCCCGGCACTCTAGGCCGATCGGCCGCACCGCGACCGATCGGCCTAGCCCCCACTCCACGCCCCGATTCCGCGCAATCGGACGTCCCCGGGCACCCCCCAGGCCCCGATTCCGCGCAATCCGGCGTCCCCGGGTACCAGTCACGCCCCGATTCCGCGCAATCCGGCGTCCCCGGGCACCAGTCACGCCCCGACAGACCGGGCGGGACGTCCGGGCGGGACGCGCGGGGCCAGCGCTTGGCACCGGTCTCCGGGTGGGACGCGCGGGGTCAGTGCTTGGCGGAGGACTCGCTGGAGCGCAGTCGTTCGGCGAGCGTCCTGAGCAGCACGAGGCAGACCTTGGGCTCCTTCTCCAGCATCGCCAGGAAGTCGCGGCGCCCGATGCGGGCGAGCAGCACCTCGCCCTGCGCCTCCACGGTGGCCGAGCGCGGGGCGTCGACGAGCAGGGCCAGCTCGCCGAAGTAGTCGCCGACACCGAGCTTGACCGGCCGCTTCCCGGGCGGGCGTACCACCGCTCCCCCGTCGAGGATGAGGAAGAACGCGTCAGCCGCTTCCCCCTCCCGCACGATCTGGGAGTACGCCGGCAGCCGCAGGATCTTGGCCAGCTTCGCGACGCCGCGCACGTGCCGGGTGGACATGCCGGCGAACAAGGGGACCTCGGCCAGCACTCCCGTCCAGTCCGCGGCGTTCAGGGCGGCGGTCTGAGGGTCGACCATGGCGTGCGCCATCGTCCCGCTGATCTTGGCCATGGCGCGGAGGCTACTCCGCCGCTCCCTCCGCGGCGGCGAAACGACCCGCGCCGCTCATCGCGGGGCCAGCCGCTCCAACAGCAGCTCGCGGACGCGCGCGGCGTCCGCCTGCCCGCGGGTCGCCTTCATGACGGCGCCGACCAGGGCCCCCGCGGCCGCCACCTTGCCGTCCCTGACCTTCTGCGCGGCGTCCGGGTCGGCCGCGATCGCGGCATCGACCGCCGCGGCGAGCGCGCCCTCGTCGGACACGACGACCAGACCCCGGCGCTCCACGACCTCGTCGGGGTCGCCCTCGCCGGCCAGGACGCCCGCGACCGCCTCGCGGGCCAGGCGGTCGGTGAGCGTCCCCGAGGAGACCAGCTCCACGACGCGAGCGACCTGGGCCGACGTGATGGGGAGCTCGGCGAGGCCGACGCCTCGTTCGTTGGCGACCCTGGCCAGCTCCCCCAGCCACCACTTGCGAGCATCCGCCTGGTCGGCGCCGGCCGCCACCGTGGCGACCACCAGCTCGACCGCGCCGGCGTTGACCAGGGAGTCCAGCTCGTGGTCGCTCAGGCCCCACTCCTCCTGCAGCCGGTGCAGGCGTTCTCCGGGCGGTTCCGGCAGGGTGAGCCTCAGCTTCTCCACCCAGTCGGGGTCCGGCGCCAGCGGGACGAGGTCGGGCTCGGGGAAGTAGCGGTAGTCCTCGGCCTGCTCCTTGCTGCGCCCCGGCGTGGTCACGCCGCCGTCCTCGTGGAAGTGCCGGGTCTCCTGCACGACGCGCCCGCCGGATCGCAGCACGGCCGCCTGCCGGCTCACCTCGTGGCGCACGGCCCGCTCCACAGACCGCAGCGAGTTGACGTTCTTGGTCTCGGACCGGGTCCCGTACGGCGCCGCAGGCGACGGCCGCAGCGACAGGTTCACGTCGCAGCGCAAAGACCCCTGCTCCATCCGGACGTCGGAGACGGCGAGCGCGCGCAGCAGCTCTCGCAGCTGGGTGACGTACGCGCGCGCGACCTCGGCGACGAGCGGCCCGGTGCCCTCGATCGGCTTGGTGACGATCTCGATGAGGGGTACGCCCGCCCGGTTGTAGTCCAGCAAGGAGTGCGACGCCCCGTGGATGCGCCCGGTCGCGCCGCCGACGTGCAGCGACTTCCCGGTGTCCTCCTCCATGTGGGCCCGCTCGATCCCCACCCGGAAGGTCCTCGGACCGTCGCCCGTGTCCACCCGGACGTCGGTCCAGCCGTCGTACGCGATCGGCTCGTCGTACTGCGAGGTCTGGAAGTTCTTCGGCATGTCCGGGTAGAAGTAGTTCTTGCGCGCGAACCGGCACCACGTCGCGATGTGGCAGTTCAAGGCCAGCCCGATCCGGATCGCCGACTCCACCGCGGTGGCGTTGACGACCGGGAGGGCGCCCGGCAGACCCAGGCAGACCGGGCAGACCTGCGAGTTCGGCGGCGCGCCGAACTCGGTCGGGCACCCGCAGAACATCTTCGTCGCGGTGGACAGCTCGACGTGCACCTCGAGGCCGAGCACCGGGTCGTAGGTCGCCAGGGCCTCGTCGTAGTCGAGCAGCTGCTCGCTCATCTGGCCCCCGCCAGCTCAGGGGCCTCCGCGAGCAGCGGCGCTCCCCACCGGTCGAGCAGGGCAGCCTCCAGCGCCCCACCGACGCGGTAGAGCCGGTCGTCCGCGAGCGGGGGGGCCATGACCTGCACCCCCACCGGCAACCCGTCCTCGGGCGCCAGGCCGGCGGGAATGCTGATCGCGCAGTTGCCGGCGAGGTTCACGGGGATGGTGGCGACGTCGTTGAGGTACATGGCGAGGGGGTCGTCCAGCTTCTCCCCGAGCCGGAAGGCCGTGGTCGGGCAGGTCGGCGACACCAGCACGTCCACCTGCTCGAAGGCGCGGGCGAAGTCACGCGAGATGAGCGTGCGTACCTTCTGCGCCTGGCCGTAGTAGGCGTCGTAGTAGCCGGAGGACAGCGCGTACGTCCCCAGGATGATGCGCCGCTTGACCTCCGCCCCGAACCCGGCGTCGCGAGTGAGCGCCATCACCTCCTCGGCCGAGCGCTCGCCGTCGTCGCCCACCCGAAGGCCGTAGCGCATGCCGTCGAACTTGGCCAGGTTGCTCGAGGCCTCGCTCGGCAGGATCAGGTAGTACGCCGCCAGCGCGTAGTCGAAGCTCGGACAGTCGATCTCGCGCACCTGCGCGCCCATCTCGACCAGCAGGTCGACCGCCTCGCGGAAGCGCTGCTCCACACCCGGCTGGTAGCCCTCCCCCCCGAGCTGGCTGACCAGCCCGACCCGCAGACCCCGGACGTCGCGGGCGAGCGCGGCCTCCACCACAGGCGGGACCGGCGCGTCGACCGACGTCGAGTCCATCGGGTCGTGCCCGCCGATGACCGCGTGCAGCAGAGCTGCGTCGAGGACCGAACGGGCGCACGGACCGGCCTGGTCGAGGGAGGACGCCAGCGCGACGAGCCCGTAGCGAGACACGCCCCCGTAGGTCGGCTTCACGCCGACCGTGCCCGTGACCGCGGCCGGCTGGCGGATCGAGCCGCCGGTGTCCGTCCCGACCGCGAGCGGTGACTCGAAGGCGGCCACCGCGGCGGCCGATCCGCCGCCGCTGCCGCCGGGGATCCGGGAGAGGTCCCAGGGGTTGTGCGTGGGGCCGTACGCCGAGTGCTCGGTGGAGGAGCCCATCGCGAACTCGTCCATGTTGGTCTTGCCGAGGACGACGAGGTCAGCCTCCTTGAGCCGGCGCACCACGGTCGAGTCGTACGGCGGGCGCCACCCCGCCAGGATGCGCGAGCCGCAGGTGGTGGGGACACCCCGCGTCGTGAGCACGTCCTTGACCGCGACCGGTACGCCGGCCAGCGGGCCGAGATCCTCGCCCCGGAGACGTCGGTGGTCGATCGCGCGGGCGGTGGCCAGGGCTACGTCCGTGTCGACGAAGAGGAAGGCGTGGACGTCGCCGTCGACGGCGGCCACCCGGTCGAGGTGGGCCTGGGTCACCTCCTCCGCGGAGACCTCACCCGAGCGGACGAGGCCGGCGAGCTCGCCCGCGCCACGACGCACGAGGTCGGACATCAGGCCTCCTCGCCGAGGATGCGCGGCACCCGGAAGCGCTGCTCCTCCGCGGGAACCGGGGCCCCCGCGAGGGCCTCGTCCTGGGAGAGGCCGGAGGCGACCGCGTCGGCCCGCATGACGTTCGTGAGGGGCACCGCGTGGGACGTGGGCGGGATGTCCTCGGCGGCGACCTCGGACACCCGGGCGACTGCCTCGAGGATCACCTCCAGCTGTCCGGACAGGTGGTCCAGCTCGGCGTCGGACATCTCGATGCGAGCCAGCTTCGCGAGGTGGGCGACCTCGGCGCGGGTCAGCGCGGGCATGCGGCTCCTGACGATTCGGCCGAGGCGGGCCTCGGCTGGGCAGCCGTCAGTCTAGGCGGCGAGGAATCAGGCGCCCTCGCCAGCGGGCGAGGAATCAGGCGCCCTCGCCAGCGGGCGAGGAATCAGGCGCCCTCGCCAGCGGGCGAGGAATCAGGCGCCCTCGCCAGCGGGCGAGGAATCAGGCACCGTCGCCCTCGGCGACGAGCAGCCGCAGCGGGGCCGCCTTGCGCAGCATCCCGACGTGCTCGTGCAGCCAGCGGGTGGCCTGTTCCGCGGGCATCGGCTTGGCGATGAGGAAGCCCTGCGCGGAGTCGCAGCCGAGCGCGCGCAGGCGGCGCCAGGTGTCCTCGGTCTCGACGCCCTCCGCGACCGCGTTCATCCCGAGGGCGTGGGCGAGCTCGATGATCGAGCGGACGATCGACTCGTCGTCGTCGGCCTCCGCGAGCCGGGACACGAACGACCGGTCCACCTTGATCTCGGTCACGGGCAGGCGCTTGAGCATGAACATCGAGGAGTAGCCGGTCCCGAAGTCGTCGAGGCTGAGCGAGACGTCCAAGGCCTCGAGTGCGTCGAGGGTGTCCATCACCCGCGCGTGCTCGGCCATGAGCGTGCGCTCGGTGAGCTCGAGCTGCAGGTGGGTGGCCGGGACCCGGTGCCGCGCGAGGCTCTCGGAGATGGTCTGGGCCAGCTCCGGCCCGTGCAGGTCGCGCGCGGACACGTTGACCGCCATGACGACATCGATGCCCTGACTGCGCCATTCGGCCACCTGCGCCAGCGCGCGGTCGACCACGTAGTTGGTGAGCCGGTGCATCAGGCCCGAGGTCTCGGCCAGCGGGATGAACTCATCCGGCGGGATCGGCCCCCGCTCGGGGTGGTTCCACCGGACCAGGGCCTCCATGCCGACGAAGCCGCTGCTCAGCAGGTCGACCTTGGGCTGGAAGTGCAGGTCGAGGGACCCGGAGTCGATGGCGTGGCGCAGCGCCGCCAGCAGCCCGAGGCGGTTGGTGGAGTGCCGGTCGCGCGAGGGGTCGTAGACCTCGATCTCGGAGCGGGTCTCCTTCGCGAGGTACATCGCGACGTCGGCCCGGCGCATGAGCGAGCCCACCTCGGCGCCGTGCTTGGGGTGCAAGGCGATGCCGATGCTGGCCTCGAGCTGGAGCAGGACGTCGTCGAGGTGGAAGGTCTCCACGAGGGCGTCCCGCACCCGCATGGCGATCTCGACGGCCTCGTGGGGGGTGGCCACGCCGGGCAGGAACACGGCGAACTCGTCTCCCCCGAGGCGGCCGACGACGTCGCCGTCGCGCAGCCCGCCCTGGATGCGTCGCGCGACGATCTCGAGCAGCCGGTCGCCCGTCTGGTGCCCGAGGGTGTCGTTGACCTCCTTGAACCGGTCGAGGTCGAGCAGGAACAGCGCGAAGGGCTCGCACCCTCGGGCGCACTGCTCGAGGGCTCCTTCGAGGGTCCGGATCAGCAGTTTGCGGTTGGGCAGACCGGTGAGCGGGTCATGGTGCGCCGCGTGCTGCTCCTCGAGGGAGATCCGCCCGGTCTGGCGTACGGCCTCCAGCGGCACGATGAGCAGCGGGATGAACCAGACCGACCCGGTGGAGCCGGAGGCGGCGAGGACCACGAGCGGAGAGAGCGCGAGCACGGCGGCCGTGGTCACCGCGTAGTAGTGGATGTCCTCGGTGAAGGCCGACCAGAAGCCGGTTCCCTCGTCGGCCCAGACGCCGGACACGAGCAGGTCGTTCGCAAGGAACCACACCAGCCAGGACAGCGCCATCCACACCAGATCGCTGCCCGTGAGGCCCTGGCCGTCGAGCCCCTGCGGATGCCCGGCCAGCGCCATGACGCTCCAGGTGGCGAGCAGGCACAGCTCGTACTGCCCGACGTTGAAGAACACCTTCCAGGGCGGCTTGCGCTTGACCCACTCCGAGACGAGGGTGGCGCCGGCCTGCAGCAGCACGGCCGGCCAGAGCCCCCACATGTAGAGGATCGCGAGGAGGAACGCAGTGGAGGTGACGATGCCCTGCGGGTCCCCGCCCTTGGCCGTGAGGACCGGGCGCAGCTCCCCGAGGATGACGAGCGCGGCGATGACCCAGAACGCCGGGGGCATGTGGGGCATGACGCCCTGGACCCGGACCACCGCCATGAGGACGAGCGCCCACCCGCCCCACACCGCGAAGTGCCAGCAGAAGGCGAACATCGAGGGGCGCAGGAGCGACGGATGCTGTGATCGAGTCGGCATCCCACCCCTTCCTCGGCCATTGGCGCCGGCCTCGTCGGCACACGGATCGCCGCCGCGGCCCCCGGGACGGCCCCGTCTTCGTTGAGGGCATCGGCACCCCCCTGGAGTGCCTTGAGCGTCGCGGGTGGGCCCTGGCGTCCTGCGACCGGGATCGGTCGACCGGGCGTGTGGGCCGGCGGCTTCGCGAGCGAGCGTCGGGACGCGGGACGCTAGATCCCGTCGGCCGCGGCGAGGTGCCCGGCGCGTCCGGCCACCCGGCCGGCCGGATGGCGGACCAGCCACTCGGTCATCGCGTCCGCGGTCATCGGCCGGGCGACGTACCAGCCCTGGGCGCTGTCGCAGCCGAGCGCGCACAGGGTGTCCCAGGAGGCGTCGCTCTCGACGCCCTCGGCCACCGCATCGATCCCCAGGGCGTGGGCGAGGTCGATGATCGAGCGGACGATCGTCACGTCCTCGCTCGAGACGGCCATCCGGCTCACGAAGGACCGGTCCACCTTGATCTCGCTGACCGGCAGGCGCTGCAGGAGGACCAGGGAGGAGTAGCCGGTGCCGAAGTCGTCCAGGGACATCCGTACGCCGAGCCGGTCGAGCTCGGCGAGGCTGTCGGCCACGCGCGCCGGCTCGGCCATCAGGATCCGCTCCGTGAGCTCCAGGCGGATCGCCTCAGCGGGTAGCCGGTGGCGGGTGAGTCCCTCGGAGACCGTCCGGGCGAGCCCCGCACCGTGCAGGTCGCGCGCGGAGACGTTGACCGCGACGGGCACCTTCAGCCCGCGGTCCCACCACTGCGCTGCCTGCGCGAGGGCCTCGTCGACAACGCTCGCCGTCAGCTTGTGCATGAGGCCGGAGCTCTCCGCCAGCGGCACGAAGTCGTCCGGCAGCACCAGCCCGCGCGTCGGGTGCCGCCAGCGGACCAGGGCCTCCACGCCGGTGACGGTGCCGCGGCCCAGGGAGACCTTGGGCTGATAGTGCAGCTCGAGCTCACCCTCGTCGATCGCCCGGCGCAGCGCACCCAGCAGGCCGAGGCGGCCGGTCGAGTGCCGGTCGCGGTCGGGCGAGTACGTCTCGATGCCGCAGCGCTCCTCCTTCGCGACATACATCGCGATGTCCGCGCACCGCAGGAGGGACTCGACGTCCCCCCCGTGCCAGGGCGCCAGCGCGACACCGATGGACGCCTCCGGCTCCAGGAGCATCCCGTCCAGCTCGAACGCCGCGTCCAGGGCGCCGCGGATGCGCTCGGCGACCTCGAGCGCGGTCGCGTGGTCGGGGATCGTCGGGAGGAGGACCGCGAACTCATCACCGCCGAGGCGGGCGACGACGTCGTCGGGGCGCACGGCGTCGAGGAGCCGCTCCGAGACGTGCTGGAGGAGCAGGTCGCCGGTCCGGTGCCCCAGCGTGTCGTTGACCTCCTTGAAACGGTCCAGGTCGAGAAGGAACAGTGCCACGCACTCATCGGCTGGCCGCTCGGCGAGCGCCTGTTCCAGGCGCTCCCGCAGGTACTTGCGGTTGGGCAGTCGGGTGAGCGCGTCGTGGTTGGCCTGGTGCTCGCGGTCCAGGGCCATCCCGGTCGTCGCATAGATGGCGAACATGGGCGGCACCACGAGGGGGAGCCAGAGCGGGCTGGTCGTCGCCACGAGGGCGACGAGCGGCGAGAAGACGAGGACGGCCACGTTGGAGAAGACCTGGTAGCCGAAGTCCTCGTAGAAGACCTCCCAGAACGACGAGCCGTTGCGCAACGCGACCACGAGGGACACCACGCCGTTGTTGAGGACGAAGTAGACCGTCCAGGAGAGCACCATGGGACCGAGGTCGCCGGCGCTCAGCGCGTGCGGCTGCGTCGGGCTCGCCTGCCAGCCCCACACGGCGAGGGAGAGCCAGGCAGCCGCGAGACAGGCGCTGTACTGGGAGAGGTTGAAGATCCGCTTCCACCACTCCTTGCGGTCGACCGCGTCGGCGAGGAGCGAGGCGATCCCGTGCAGGACGATGGCCGGCGCGGGGCCCCAGATGAACATGACGGCGAAGGTGAAGGCCGTCGACGGGGTGACCCCGCCCTGCCCGTAGCGCTTGCTCGCGATCAGCGGACGGGTCTCCCCGACCACGACGAGGGCCCCGAGCAGCCACACCCCGGGGCTCATCGCCTCAAGGGCCGCGGGATCGAGCTGGAGCAGCGCGGCCACGAAGATGGGCAGGCCGACCGCGACCGACAGCCACAGGGCGAGGGCGAAGCGGTTGCGTCCCAGCGGCGACGGCGGTGCGGCCTCCTCGTGGCGTTGCGGGGGGGGCGGGCGCTCGGGCGCCTGCGTGGGCGGTGGCGGTGGCGGGTCGACCGGGCGGGCGGTGGCCGGGGTTGCGGGGAAGGCGAGGAAGGAGTGGCTCACTCCACCCGTCCCCAAGGTCACGGTGTCCACCCCCCCTGCACATCGTGTCTAAGCGGTCACTATGAGCCATCAATCGTCTGCGACACCGTACGGGAGGAGGATTCGGCGGCCACACGCGTGAACGGACGGATCATCATCACCCGTTCGGACGACGCGGCTCGGACGGTGCGGGCCGTCAGCCCACGGCATCGGGGCCGCGGTCGAGCAGCCGGCCGAAGGCGTCCTCGTCGAGGACGCGGATGCCCAGGGCGGCCGCCTTGTCGGCCTTGCTGCCCGGTGCGTCGCCGACCACGACGTAGGTGGTGCTGCGCGACACCGAGGAGGTCACCTTGCCGCCGCGAGCCTGGACCGCCGCCGTCGCCTCGTCCCGGCTCCACCCCTGGAGGGTCCCGGTGAGGACGAGGGTGACCCCGTCCAGGGGCCGCGGGCCGGCCTCGACGGCCTCCTCCGCCAGGCAGACCCCCGCCGCCCGCCACTTCTCGACCACGCGTCGGTGCCACGGCTCGGCGAAGAAGTCGAGGAGCGCCTCGGCGATGACCGGTCCGACGCCGTCCACCGCGGCCAGCCGGTCCGGCTCGGCGGACGCGATGGCGTCCAGCGACCCCATCTCGCGCGCCAGCGCCTGAGCCGCAGTCGGGCCCACGTGCCGGATGGAGAGCGCGACGAGCACCCGCCAGAACGGCCGGGTCTTCGCCTGCTCCAGGTTGTCCAGCAGCTTGAGGGCGTTCGCGGACAGCTCGCCGTCCTTGCGGGTGAAGAAGGGACAGCCCGCCAGCGCCGCCGCGTCGATCGCGAACAGGTCGCCCTCGTCCTCGACCAGGCCGCACTCCAGGAGCGCGGACGCCGCCTCGTAGCCGAGCACCTCGATGTCGAGCGCGCCCCTGCTGGCCACGTGGAACAGCCGTTCCCGAAGCTGCGCCGGGCAGGAGCGGTGGTTCGGGCAGCGGATGTCCACGTCCCCCTCGCGGGCGGGGGCGAGCGCGGTGCCGCACGCCGGGCAGTGCGTGGGCATGACGAAGGCACGCTCGGCGCCGGTGCGGACCTCCACGACCGGGCCCAGGATCTCCGGGATGACGTCGCCGGCCTTGCGCAGCACGATCCGGTCCCCGATGAGCACCCCCTTGCGGCGGACCTCGGACTCGTTGTGCAGGGTCGCCTGGCTGACCGTCGACCCGGAGACGAGGACGGGCTCGACGACGGCGTACGGCGTCACCCGGCCGGTCCGCCCGACGTTGACGAGGATGTCCAGCAGGCGGGTGGTGACCTCCTGCGGGGGGTACTTGTAGGCGACCGCCCACCGGGGCGCCCGCGAGGTCGCCCCGAGGCGGCGCTGCACGTCCAGCTCATCGACCTTGACCACCACGCCGTCGATCTCGTGCTCGACGTCGTGACGGTGCTCGGCGTAGAAGCCGATGTAGTCCTCGACGTCGGCGGTGGACCGGACGACGCGGAAACGGTCGGAGACGGGCAGGCCCCAGGCACGCAAGGCCGCGTAGCCGTCGGAC
>DATJPE010000006.1 GCA_035506535.1 Actinomycetes bacterium
GATCGGCCCGATACATGTAGCCGATGATCTCCGTAGCGTTCATGGCAGTCTCTCCTAAGTAGGATGTGTCACGAGGCTACGCAACCCTTCTCAATCGAGTCAAGTAGGCTCGTGCTACGATCTTACTTTGAGTCCGCAGGCAGTCCGCACGCTCACTGACAGTGGGTGACAGCCGATGACACCGACAGGAGAGGGCGTCCATACGGGACAACGGGTCCCGGCGCGATTCACCGCATGGCCCGATATGCTCGAGACGTATTCCTAAACCGTGTGTCGGAGGTTCGAATCCTCTCGGGGGCACGAGCGTCGGAGCCGTGACCGGCGCCGGGCTCGCTCGGGGCACGCGAGGCTGATCGAGCGCGGTGACGGAGGGTCCTGCGACAGGAGTACTCGCACGGGAGGGCTTCGGTGCTGGAACGGATCTGGGAGCGCATCCGGCAGCGGCCGGTCAACTCCCTGCTGGCCGGCTGCTCGTGGCTCGGCGTGGGTCTGCTGGTGGCCGCCTGGCTTGGCAGCGGTGGGTCCGACAAGCGCGCGCTCGCCGCCTGGGGCGCGGCACTGGCCGTGTTCGGCCTCGTCGGGGGCCTCATGCTTGCCACGATCGACGCGTCACGACGGCGCAGGCGCCCGAAGCCTTGAGGAATCCTGGGCGGCGAGCCTCGCGCGGCGCAGCCACCGGAAACACGAGGTCGCGCCGGTCAGCAGCCGGAGTTCGTAGCGGGTCACGGGCCGCCCCGCGATGCTCGCACGGGAGGTTGTGAGGTAGGACTCTGCTGGCGCACAGGTCCTCGGGCGCACGCTGGTCGTTGAAGCCCGCACGAGACGAGGTCTGCCATGAAGCGTGTCGTGATCCTGGCTGCCGGAACCGCGGGCACCATGGCCGCGAACAAGCTGCGTCGCCGTCTCGACCGCGACGAGTGGATGATCACCGTGGTCGACCAGGACGGCGACCACCTGTACCAACCGGGGCTGCTCATGCTGGCCTTCGGCCAGTAAATGCCTGGGAGCTGATCCGCCGCCGTCAGCAGTTCATGCCAGAGGGTGTCGACCTCGCGACGGGACGATCGACCGGGTCGACACCGGGTCGCAGCTCGTCGCGCTGGTCGACGGGCGAGAGCTGCCGTACGACTACCTGCCAGATCCACGACGACGACGAGGGATTCCTGACCGAGTACGACGGGTGGGACGAGGACCTGGCCAGGGTGCTCGCCGCCCAGATCGGCATCGAGCTCACCGACGCGCACTGGAAGTGCATCCACTTCCTGCGCGACGACTACCGGGCCCAGGGTGAGACCGCGACGACCCGGCGGGTCCAGGCCGTGGGCGGGATCCCGGTCAAGGAGCAGTTCGAGCTGTTCCCCAAGAAGCCCGCGAAGAAGATGGCCTACGTCGCCGGGCTGCCCAAGCCGCACGGCTGCGTGTGAGAGGAGCGGCTGTCATGACCACCACAGACGTCACGCCCGCGATCGTCCCCAACTTCGACGACGACGAGGAGAGTGGCGGCCGAAAGCTGGCCATCATCTGCTCGAAGGGCAACCTCGACATGGCCTACCCCGGCCTGATCCTCGCCAATGCTGCTCTGGGGGAGGGCGTGCACACCGACCTCTTCTTCACGTTCTGGGGCTTCGACATGATCGTGAAGTCGCGGATGCACGACCTTCAGTTCAGCCCGGTCGGCAACTCGGCCATGCACCTGCCCATGGGTGATGTCCGGATGCCGCAGGCCCTGGCACCGTTGCCCGGCGTGACCGGCATGGCGACGCACATGCTCAAGAAGCAGATCGCCGACCTCGGGGTCCCCGAGGTCCCGGAGTTCCTCGACCAGATCGTGGCCGCGGGCGGTCACCTCTGGGCCTGCCGGATGTCGGCGGACATGATGAAGATCGACGAGTCAGACCTTCGTGACGACGTCGCGGGGATCATCAGCGCCTCTGACTTCATCGAGAAGACCGTGGGAGCCCAGCTGCTGTTCATCTGAGCCCTGCCGCGCAGGGGGAGAACTGCAGGATTGGCGTCCGGAGACACCGCTTCGCCGCGTAGGTTGAACTGCACAACGACTCAACCACGGGCGAGGCGGGACATCGATGACAGACACCACGGCCACCACATCGACGCTTCCCGAGGCGGTTGCGGTCGAGCAGCCCGGCGCGCGACGGTACGCCCGCTCGCCGCGGATCCCCCACCTGACTCCCGAGGAGCGCGCCGCTCGCGGCAAGGCCGCGCGGGCGGACGTCCCGCGATCGAGCCACGCGGTCTTCGAACCGTCGCCGACCCGCGCCGACCCGGTGGCGCTGCTGGAGCGGCAGGCGGCGACCCGGGTGCCGGACCTGGTGCCCATCCGCCACGGCCGGATGCTCGCCTCCGAGTTCGCCTTCTTCCGCGGCGCGGCCCTCATCATGGCCGAGGACCTCTCATCGACTCCTCGCTCCGGGCTGCTGACCCAACTCTGCGGGGACGCTCACCTGTCCAACTTCGGCATGTTCGCGTCTCCCGAGCGCCGCATGGTCTTCGACATCAACGACTTCGACGAGACGCTGCCCGGGCCGTGGGAGTGGGACGTCAAGCGGCTGGCCGCCAGCTTCGTCATCGCCGGGCGGGACAGAGAGTTCACCCAGCAGGAGATCTCCATCGCCGTGCTGGAGGCGGTCAGCTCCTACCGCACGGCTATGCAGCAGTTCGCTGCCCAGCCGAACCTCACCGTCTGGTACGCCCGTCTGGACATCGAGGACCTGATGGCCTCGATCAAGGCGGAGGCGGTCAACACCCGTGGCGTGAAGATGACGGAGGAGGTCATCGCCAAGGCGCGTACGCGCGACAGCATGCGGGCCTTCTCCAAGCTGACCGAGGTGGTCGACGGCCAGCGGCGCATCCTCAGCGACCCCCCGTTGATCGTCCCGGTCGCGGACCTGTACCCGGACATGGAGCGGGACGAGGTCATCGAGCAGCTCAGGTCGCTGCTGCGTAGCTACCAGCGCACCCTCACCAACGAGCGGCGCTCCCTGTTCCAGCAGTTCCACTTCGTCGACCTCGCGCGCAAGGTGGTGGGCGTCGGCAGCGTGGGCACGCGCGCGTGGGTGGCCTTCTTCACTGGTCGCGACAGCGACGACCCCCTGTTCCTGCAGGTCAAGGAGGCGCCGCCCTCGGTGCTCGAGTCCTACCTCGGGCCCAGCGAGTACTCCAACTGCGGCCAGCGGGTGGTCTCCGGACAGCGTCTGATGCAGTCGGTGAGCGACCTGATGCTCGGCTGGCAGCGGGTCAAGGGGGTCGACGGGGTGGAGCGGGACTACTACGTTCGCCAGCTCTACGACGGCAAGGGCTCCATCCCGATCGAGCGGCTGCTCCCCCGAGGGCTGGCCATCTATGGCAAGGTCTGCGGCTGGACGCTCGCGCGGGCGCACGCCCGGACCGGTGACCGGATCGCGATCGCTGCCTATCTCGGGACGGGTTCGACCTTCGACCGGGCGATCTGCGACTTCGCGTTCGCCTACGCCGAGCAGAACGCCAAGGACTACGCAGCGCTCAAGGCCGCCGTGGACTCGGGCCGGGTCCAGGCGGTCATGGGTCTGTAGGGCGCGCCCGTGGTCGACGTCGTCGTCCTCGACGACTGGCAGGACGTCGCCCGCTCCTTCGCGGCGTGGGCGCGGCTGTCTGACCGGGCGCGAGTGCACTTCCGGCACGACCACCTCTTCGACCCAGACGTGCTGGTGGAGGAGCTGCACCACGCCGCTGTGGTCGTCGCCATGCGGGAGCGGACGGCCTTTCCCTCTAGCGTGCTCGAGCGCCTGCCCCAGCTGAGGCTGCTCGTCACCGCCGGCATGGGCAACGCCGCCATCGACCTGGAGGCGGCGGCGGCGCTCGGCATCACCGTGTCCGGCACGGCGATGCGCACCCCGCCGACGGCGGAGCTCACCTGGGGGCTGATCCTCGCCGCCCTCCGCCACATCCCGGAGGAGCACCAGCGCGTCCGCGACGGGCTCTGGCAGGGCAGTGTCGGCACCGACCTGGCCGAGCGCCGGCTGGGCCTCATCGGCCTCGGTCGCCTGGGCGGACGGGTGGCCCGTGTGGGGCTGGCCTTCGACATGGACGTCGTCGCCTGGAGCCAGAACCTCACCCAGGAGCGCGCCGACGAGGTCGGCGTGGGCTACGTCGACCTCGACGAGCTCCTGGCGACGTCCGACATCGTGTCCCTTCACCTTCGGCTCTCGCCACGCACCCGTGGGCTGTTGGGCGACCGGGAGCTGCGGCTGATGAAGCCGACCGCGCTGCTGGTCAACACCAGCCGCGGGCCCCTCGTCGACGAGGACGCCCTCGTCGCCGCCCTGGCCGAGGGCCGTCTGCGCGGCGCGGCGCTCGACGTCTTCGACGAGGAACCGCTACCCCCGGGGCATCGGCTGCGGACCGCTCCCCGGGTCCTGCACACCCCCCACCTCGGGTACGTCACCGAGGCGTCGTACGAGCGCATCTACGGCGACGTCGTCGAGGACATCGAGGCCTGGCTGGACGGAGCCCCCATCCGTGTCCTCGCCCCGGCTCCGGACTGATCCACAGCGACGATCCGCACTCGACTGGTCACGCTGCGCAGGAACTTTCGGCCCGCCCGGCGCGTCATGCTCTCGGGGTTTGGGTGAGTCGCCCCGCCCGGGTCACGATGGCGTCCTCTGCCGGGGGGGCCACGGGGGCCGCGAGGGTTCCCGGGCCATGGTCACGTTGCTCGGAGCCGTCAATGCCCACCGTTCGTCTCATCGCCGCTGGTGCCGTCGCGCTCGTCGGGGCGCTGGTCCTGGCACCGCTCGGCAGCGCCGACGCCGCCGCCACCTCCACGCTGCCCGCAGGGTTCGCGACGTACGTGCGCAGCGACCTCAGCCCCGAGCAGTGGTCGCTCACGGCGACGCATGCCGAGGCCGCCTGGACCAAGGCGACCGGCTCCGGCGTCGTCGTCGCGGTCATCGACAGCGGGGTCGACGCGAGCAACCCTGACCTGTCGGGTCAGTTCGTGGCCGGGGCGCACCTGGCCGACGACGGCGTGACGATCGCCAGCGGGAGCGCCACCGACCAGCTCGGGCACGGCACCCACGTCGCCGGGATCATCGCGGCCAAGCGCGACGGGCACGGGATCACCGGCATCGCGCCCGACGCGAAGATCATGCCGATCAATGTCGACTCCCCGTTCCTCACCGGCACGGCCGTCGGCAACGCCATCCGCTGGGCGGTCGACCACAACGCCAAGGTGGTCAACCTCTCGCTCGGCTTCTCGGACATGAAGCTCTACGACTCCGACGTCACCCCGATCTGCTCGGCGGCCGCCTATGCCGAGTCGCACAAGGTCGTGGTGGTGGCCGCCGCGGGCAACGACGGGGAGGGCGACAACTTCCCCCAGGCACCCGCCGCCTGCGGGACGGTGCTCTCGGTGACCGACCTCGACAGCACCATGCACGTCACGTCGTACTCCTCCTTCGACGGCTCCGTGGCTCTCGCGGCGCCCGGGGACCAGATCTACTCGACGGTCCCCTCGTTCGTCTCGACGACGGACTACGCGGTCATGTCCGGGACGTCGATGGCCTCGCCGTTCGTGGCCGGAGTCGCGGCCCTCGTCCTGCAGCAGCACCCGACGTGGACCCCGGCGCAGGTGCGTTCCCGGTTGGAGAGCACCGCCGAGGACCTCGGCCCGACCGGCTTCGACCCGCGCTACGGCTACGGAGCCGTCGACCCGGCAGCCGCGGTCGGCGCCACCGCCCCGCCCCCCGCGGCCACGCCCGCCCTCACCGCGAACGCGTTCGGCTTCGGCAACCACTACGACAGCGCCGGCAACCTGGTCATCAACGAGACGCTGGTCAGCTGGATCCCCGACCCGACCGCGACGGTGACCGGCTACACCGTGACGGCGTACACGCCCTCCGGCACGACGGTGAAGACCCTCCCCGCGACGGCGGTGCGGTGGGAGGCGCCGTACACCATCGGCGGGTACGTCGTGACCGCCCAGACCGCCGCAGGACCGATCGTCGCCCCCCCGGTGTGGTACAGCCTGGCCGAGCAGACACCCCCGAGCAGCTTCCAGGTCAAGGCGCTGCAGACGGTCAGGGCCACCTGGAACAGCAAGGCCGGCGTGGTCGTCAGCTGGACCAACCCGGCCGCGAACAAGGGGCACGCGGACGGCGTCTTCATCCAGCTCGACGGCCAGATCGTGGGGCAGCACAACGGGACGATGCCCACCCACCTCACCATCCCGGCCGCGCACGTCCCCCCCGGTGACCTCACCGTGGACGTCTTCGTGCAGTCCAGCGTCGACGGCACCATCGCGGCCTCGCACACCAGGCTCTCGGCGCGCGTTCCCTTCTCGGCGACCGGGACGCGGATCGGCAGCTCGCGCTACCGCGTGACCCTGCAGCTCGCGCCCAGCTGGGGGCGCAAGGCCTGCCACTCGGTGCACTGCAACGGCGTGGCGGTGCACGTGGTCAGTGTCGGACGGACGTACGGGGACTACCTCGACGAGCTGGGACAGGCCGTGGTGACCGTCCGCAACAAGGCGCACCTGACCAAGCTGACGGTCCGCGTGGTGAGCGTCTCGTCGAAGTACCGCAAGCTCGACATGACGTCGCTGAAGGTGGTGCTCCCGCCGCTCAAGGGCTAGGCGTGCCAAGGCTTCCCGTCACGTAGTGCTGGACGGCCGGCCCGACGGCCGCGACCAGTGCCTCGGTGCTGGCCTCGGCGACCGCCGGCATCCGCAGGGCGTACCGCCCGAGCACGAGCCCGCCGATCTGCGTGCCGATCAACGTGGCGCGCAGCGCTGCCTCGTCCTCTTCGACGACGTCTCGCAGCGCCGCGAGGAAGGTCCGTCCGAGGACCTGGCGCAGTATCTCGGCGGCGTGCTGGTGGGACAGGCCGGTGCGCAGCAGGGCGAGGAGACGAGCGCGGTTCTCGGGCGCGGCCTCCCAGACCCCGAGCACGCGGCGCACCAGTTCCACCCCCAGGCGCTCACGGTCGGCGGGCAGGTTCGCGAACACCTCGGCCGGGTCGACGGGCGGGACGAGCACCTCGGCGAGCAGGCCGTCCTTGGTGCCGAAGTAGTGGTGGACGAGCGCCGGGTCGACCTGCGCGCGCCGGGCGACGCCACGGACCGTTGTTCGCTCGAAGCCCTGCTCGGCGAAGAGGTCTCGGGCGGCGGCGAGGATCGCGGCCCGCGCATCGGGGCTGCCGAGCGGACGCCGACCGCGGGGCGGCACTACTCGCCCTCCGAGCCGGAGCGGGCCAGCACCAGCATCCGCTCCTCGATGGTCGCCGGCACCGCGCGAAGGTCGGCCACGAGGCCGGCGGCGGCCAGCACCCGTGACACGGCGACGAGGTCGCCGTCGACGACTCGTACGTCCCGCCCGGAGAGCATGACCGGCATCCCCGCGCCGTCGAGGGCGGCGAAGGCGGCCGCCCAGTCCTCGGTGCGGACCGCGAGCGCGGTCGTCGACCCGATGATGTCGCTCTCCTGCCCGGCCGCCACGAGCCGTGCCCGCGACATCAGCAGCAGCCGGTCGCACTGCGCCGCCTCGCGCATGTAGTGCGTCGTCACGAGCACTCCGACTCCGGCGTCTGCCTGCGCGCGTACCGTGTCCCACAGCGCCGCCCGCGCGAGGGCGTCCACGCCGGAGGTGGGCTCGTCGAGGACGAGGACCTCCGGGGAGTGGGCGAGCGCGGCCACGAACGCCAGCTCCCGCTGCACTCCCAGCGAGAGCTCTCGGACCAGCCGGTCGGCGTACGGCGCGAGCGTCGACGGCAGGTGCGGGGAGGAGCCGTACGCCTGGGCGCTGAAGGCGAGGTTCTCGCGCGCCGTGAGCTCGGGGTAGAGGCCCAGCCCCTGCGGGACGTACCCGAGTCGCTTGCGCCGTCGCCGGTCGGGTGTCCCTCCGAGCATCTCGACGTCGCCACCGCTGGTCGGGATGAGCCCGAGAAGCATGCGGATCAGCGTCGTCTTGCCGGCCCCGTTGGCGCCCAGCAGCCCGACCACCTCGCCGGCCTCGACATGCATGCTGACGTCGTCGACGGCCACGAAAGCGCCGAAGCATCGGGTCACCGACCGTGCGCGCAGCAGCGCCGCCCGCTCAGCCACGACCGCCCCGCCGCAGCATCGAGAGGGCGACGACGACGTCCTCCAGGTCCGGTGAGACGGCGACCGCATCCGCCGCGGGGACCGGCTGGTCCCCACCCTCGGGCCAGTACTCGTGGTAGGTCCTGCCCCGCCGCCACGCCCAGGCGGGGCGGACCGGACGCTCCGTGACCGTGACCCTGCCGGGAAGCGACCCGAGCACGTCCGAGGGGGTCCCCGCGGCCAGGGTGACGCCCCCGTCCAGGGCGAGCAGCGTGCCCGCCCGCTCGCCCTCGTCGAGGTAGGTGGTCGACATCGCCACCGCGCAGCCGCCCGCGGCCGCCTCGGAGACCAGGCGCCACAGCTCGACCCGGCTCACCGGGTCCACGCCCGTGCTGGGCTCGTCGAGGACGAGGACCTCGGGTCGGTGCAGCACGGCCATGCAGAAGCCGAGCTTGCGGCGCATCCCTCCGGACAGAAGGGCGGCGGGCCGGTCCGCGACCGCCGCGAGGTCGGCCCGGTCCAGCAGCTCGTCCCGTCGCCGGAGCAGTGCCTCACCGCGCAGCCCGTAGATCCCGCCGACGAAGTCCATGTTCTGGCGTACGGTCAGCGCGGCCCAGCTGCCGCTGCCGGCGGTGAGGTAGCCGATCCGCTCGGGGGCAGGCAGCTCCACCTCGCCGGAGGTGAGCCGGACCTCCCCCACCAGGCAGCGCAGGAGCGTGGTCTTGCCGGCCCCGTCACCTCCGACGACCGCGGCGACGGTGCCCGGTTCGACCTCCAGGCTCACGCCGTCGAGCGCGACGGTGTCCCCGAAGCGCACGACGGCCGAGCGCAGGGCGGATGTCATGCGCCCGCCGGGGCCGACTCGCCGACCGCCGGCCGGTGCCGGTGCCGTCGGGCCGGCGCGAGGTCGCGCCGGAAGCGCAGCGTGGCGCCGGTGAAGACCACGACGGCCATGACGGTGAGCACGAGGAAGGGCAGCCACAACGAGGCGAGTGACGCCCCCTGGAGCATCACCCCGCGCGAGATCATCGTGAAGTAGGTGAGCGGCAGCAGGTAGCCGATCCAGCGCACACCGGCTGCCATGGCGTCCAGCGGGAAGATCATCCCCGAGAGCAGGATCTGGGGCAGCAGGAAGAAGAACGCCGTCTGGATGGCCTGGCCGGCAGTCTGCGAGATCGTCGAGATGAACACCCCGAGACCGAGCACCACGAACAGGAAGAGCGCCGACCCCGCGGCGAACACCGCGACGTTGCCGTTGAAGGGCACGTGGAACAGCCCGATGCCGAGGACGGTGACGATGGTCAGGTCGACGGCGGCCACCACGAAGTAGGGCGCGATCTTGCCGAGGATGACCTGGCTCGGGGGGATCGGCATGACGGCGAGCTGCTCCAGGGTGCCCATCTCGCGCTCCCGGACCAGCCCGATGCTCGTGACGATCGTGCCGATGAAGGTGAGGATCAGCCCGATGATCGCCGGGACCATCACCCACGAGGTCTTCAGGTCCGGGTTGAAGAGGATCTCGGCCCTGACCGCCGACCCCGCTTTGTTCAGCACGGACACCGTCGACTGCGCCGCGAACAGGTTCGACCCGTCGACCAGCGCGGTCACGGGCTCCTCGCCGGTGACGAACGCGACGTCGACCTGGTTGTCGCGCAGGAGGTCCTCGGCGTGCGCCCGGTCCTGGCCGGGCTCGACGACCTCGACGTGGAAGAACGGCGGCAGCGTGCTCGCAACCTGCTCGGCATTCGGCCCGACCACGGCCGCATCGACGTGGGAGACGTAGAAGTTGGCGGCGTAGCCGAAGATCACCAGCAGGAGCAGGGGCATGGCGACCAGCAGGCCGAGGGTGCGCCGGTCCCGGCGCAGCTCGCGGAACTCCTTGACGATCATCGCGCGCATGCCGGGGACGCTAGCAACGGCTCGCCGGCTAAATCAACGCTTGTTCAATTCGGACACGGACGGCTCGACCGCGCTAGACGACCAGCGCCGCCACCTGCGAGAGCGGCTCGGCCAGCGCGTCGACCTGCTGGGCGAGGCGGCGTCGGGCAGCCGCGTCGACCGCGGTGTAGGGCTGCCAACCGGAGCCGCTGCGGTACGCCGCCAGCGAGCGCGCCGCCTCTGCGAAACGCTTCCGCACCGTCGTGGCGAGCTGCGGATCCTTGGCCGCGAGCAGCGGCTCGACGAGGGTGAAGGCCTCTTGGGAGCCGGCCAGGTTGGCGGCGAAGTCCGACAGGTCGGTGTGGCTGTAGCGGTCCTCCTCGCCGGTGACCTTGCTCCTCGCGATCTCGTCCAGCAGTGACGTGGCGCCGTTCGCGAGCTGGGCCGGCTGGTAGGACTCGGTCACGACCAGCGCGCGCAGCCGGGCGATGTCGGCGTCGAGCCGGTTCGCCAGCGACGTGGCCCCGCGGGTCGTGCCAGCGACCCAGAGAAGCTGCTCGAGCCGGTGGAACCCGGTCCAGTCCCGGGGACTCGCGACGTCGTCGATCCGGGCGTCGATCGCGGGGTCGAGGTCGCCGAAGCTCTCGGCCACCGGCTCGATCGTCTCGTAGTGGTAGCGGGCCGGCGCGTACAGCGCCTTGGCCCGGGCCAGGTCTCCGGCCCGCACCGCGTCGGTGAACCGCCTGCTGGCGGTGCTGAGCTCGGCGACCTGGTGGACCACCCAGGAGTGGTAGGCCGCCGTCGCCGCGGCGGCCGCCGCGGAGTCGGCCGAAGCGGCGAGGGCCGCCGACGACGAGCGCGGCTGGGCGGACCCACTGGCCCCGCAGGCGGCAAGCGCACTCGAGGCCACCACCGCGCTGATGACCACCGTCACCGACCTGCGACTACGCATGGGGCTCACCTCCAGATTAGGTGAGCCTTACCTTACCTAGGGCGTGATCGTCAGGCTGAACGGGGCCGACGTCGCCAGGACCGTGGACCCGTCGACGGCCTGGATGACGAAGACGCCGCTGCGACCCAGCTCGAGGGTCAGGCGGTAGGCGCCGGCTCGGCCGACCTGGGTCGTGGCCAACGGGCCGGCGCCCTGCCGGGAGACGGTCAGGGTGGTCCCCGGCGCCACGCCCGTGGCGACGCCGGAGATCACGATCGGCGCGAACCTCCCGGCGCTCGGCGGGGTGGCTGTCACCGTGATCGCCCCGGTGGACACCAGCTGGCCGCCCGCCGAGGCGACCGGGCTTCCTGGTCGCTGGGTGGGCGAGCCGGCCACGGCCGACGAGGCGACCGGGCTCGCCGAGGGGGCCACGGACACCGGACCCGACGGGGCGGCCGAGCCGCCCCCGGACTGACCACCGGAGAGCAGCCAGCCGATCGCGCCGCCCAGCACCAGCGCCGCGGTCAGCGCCACGGCCGCCTCGCCGGCACGGTTCACGTCGACCTCACGGCGACGACGCTAGCCGCCCGAACTCGGGCGTCGGTCAGAGGACCCGGCCGAACCAGACCGCGCTGGTCCATAGCCGCTCGTAACCGGTCCGGCGACCGGGGTGGCTGGCGTGGTAGAGCCCGTCGTGACCGGCCCAGATGCCCACGTGGAAGACGTGGCTGCCGCTGTGGAAGAAGATCAGGTCCCCCGGGCGGGCCTGGGAGCGGCTGATGTGCCGGACCAGGGAGTACTGCCGGGCCGCGCTGTGCGGCAGGCCGACGCCCAGCTTGGCGAAGACGTAGCGCGTATAGCCGGAGCAGTCGAAGCCTCGCGGCGTCGTGCCGCCGAAGCGGTACGGACCGCCGATGTACTTGCGAGCCGTCCGGATGATGTTGGCGGGGGACAGCCGGGTGGCTCGCGCCTTGGCGCGGGCCACCGAGAAGCGGTAGGCGACGTGCCAGGTGCCGACGTCGACGACACCGTTGACCTGGACATGGCCCCACTTCTGGACCTTGCGCACCTTGGCCCTGGTCGCGGCGCCGAAGCGGCCGTCGACGCGGACGCCGACGTAACCCTGCAGCTTGCGGACAGCGGACCCCTTGGAGCCGTAGCGCAGCGTGGGATGGGTACGCGCGAACGCCCTGGCCGCGGCATCGGCAGCCACCACCGCGCCGGTGGGGTTGGCGGCCTGACCCGCGGGGCGGACCGGGACGGCGGCGGCGGGAGACGCCGTCGCCAACGTGCCGGTCACGGCCGTCAGCGCGACCACGGACAGCGCGGTCGCGGCGAGCCGGCGAACTCGACGCGACGTCGGCTGCGATGGCTGAGAGAACTGCGATGTCTGGGGGGCCTCGTCAGGGCGCAGGGCGGCCACAGGGGTCCTTCTCCGGACGCCTGCGGGGTCAGCTGTCGGGTTCGGACCGGAGAATGGCCCGGCCGCACGGATGCGGCTTCACCCCTAGGCTCGAGCGACGCTGCTCGGGCCGTCGTACGGGTGGGTCCCCCACTCCTGCCCAACGGATCGGTCCGCACGTGGCCGGCAGTGGGGGCAGGACTCGGCGGCCACCACCAGCACCCCGGTCCTTGCGATGCCGAGGCGTGGTGAGGCTAGCCGAAACCAGGACGAAATTCCTAGTTCGACGCGTGTTCACCACGCTGCGCAGGGCGACAGTTCACCCGCACGGCCGCATCCGCGGCTACGCGGAGGCGGCGGCCACGAAGATGTGCGACCCGGTCCCGGGGTCGACCTCGACGTACTCCGACAGTGACCCCACCAGCAGCCCGCCACCGGCGGAGGCGCGGACGGCGACGTTGTGCCCCGGGCGTACGCCCGCCCGCCGTAGCCGAGCCATCAGGGCCGCGTCGGTCTGGACCGGCTCGCCGATGCGGCGGACGGCGACCCGGCGCGACTGCTCACCGGCCACGTCGGTGAGCGTGCTCAGCGGCTCGTCAGTCTCGGGAGGGTGCTCCTCCCCCAGCTCCTCCAGGCCCGGGATCGGGTTGCCGTACGGCGAGGTCGTCGGGTGGTGCAGCAGCTCGAGCAGGCGCCGCTCGACCTCCTCGCTCATCACGTGCTCCCAGCGGCAGGCCTCCGGGTGCACGTCCTCCCAGTCGAGCCCGATCACGTCGACCAGCAGGCACTCGGCGAGGCGGTGCTTGCGCATGACCCGGGTAGCGAGGACCCGCCCCTTCTCGCTGAGCTGGAGATGGCGGTCCCCCTCGACGCTGACCAGACCGTCGCGCTCCATCCGGGCCACGGTCTGGCTCACGGTCGGGCCGGTCTGGCCCAATCGCTCGGCGATCCGGGCGCGCAGCGGCGTGATGCCCTCCTCCTCCAGCTCGAAGATCGTGCGGAGGTACATCTCCGTGGTGTCGATGAGGTCGTTCACGCGCGCTGGACTCCTCGGACGGGCGGGGCGACACCTCATCCTCCCACCGCACACACCCGGCGCGCGCCTCGGTGCTCGCTGCGGCAGGCGGCCAGCGCTCACCTGGGTGGCTCGCCGCGCGCGGGGTCACAGCCGCGGCTAGCGTCCGGGCCGTGACCTCGGTCTGGTGGCTGCGCCGTGACCTGCGCCTGGCGGACAACCCCGCCCTGCTCGCCGCGGCGGCCGAGGGCGCGGACGCCGTCGTCGCCCTCTTCGTGGTGGATCCCGCGTTGTGGGGTCCCGCGGGGCCGGTGCGGCGCGCATACCTGCAGGCCTCGCTGCGCGCCCTGGACGCGGCCCTCGGGGGGGCGCTGCTCGTGCTGGCTGGCGACCCGGAGGCGGTGGTGCCCCGAGTCGCCGCCACCGCCGGCGCCACCGGCGTCCACGTCGCCGCCGACTTCGGCCCGTACGGCGCGCGGCGCGACCTCGCCGTCGAGCGCGCCCTGGCCGCCAACGGGCGGCGCCTCGTGCGCACCGGCAGCCCCTACGCCGTCGCGCCCCCACGGCTGCGGACCGCCGGCGGGCAGCCGTTCCGTGTCTTCACTCCCTTCTACCGAGCGTGGTGCGCGCACGGCTGGCGCGCCCCTGCCGCGGACCCGTCCGCGTCGCTGCGCTTCGTGCGCCCTCCCGGCGACTCGGACTGGCCACCTCGGAAGGACGTACCGGGAGTGCGTCTGCCCGCCGCGGGTGAGCAGGCGGCCCTCGCCCGATGGGCCGACTTCCGTGGCGGAGGGCTGGCCGGCTACGCCCAGCTGCGCGACCGGGCGGACCTGGCCGGGACCTCGGCGCTGTCGGCCGCACTGCGCTGGGGGGAGATCCACCCGAGGACCCTGCTCGCCGACCTCGGCGACCAGCGTGGCCACGAGCGCTTCCGCGCCGAGCTCGCCTGGCGGGAGTTCCACGCTCACGTCCTCGCCGCCGAGCCACGCTCGGCGCGCGAGGACCTGCGGCCGGAGATGGGCCGCATGGAGTACGCCCGCGGGCCTGACGCCGACGCGGCGTTCGCCGCGTGGGCGGAGGGACGTACCGGCTTCCCCTTCGTCGACGCGGGGATGCGCCAGCTGCGCCGAGAGGGCTGGATGCACAACCGGGTGCGCATGGTGGTCGCCTCCTTCCTCGTCAAGGACCTCCACCAGTCATGGCAGCGCGGGGCCCGCGAGTTCATGCGCTGGCTGCGCGACGGCGACCTCGCCTCCAACCAGCTGTCGTGGCAGTGGGTCGCCGGGTCGGGCACCGACGCGGCGCCGTATTTCCGGGTGTTCAACCCCGTCCTGCAGGGGCGTCGGCACGATCCGGAGGGTGACTACGTCCGTCGCTACGTCCCCGAGCTCGGCGACGTCCCGGGGAGCGCCGTCCACGAACCGTGGCTGCTGCCCGGGGGCGTACCGCCCGGCTATCCCGAGCGCGTCGTCGACCACGCGGCGGAACGCGAGGAGGCCCTCGCCCGCTTCGACGCGGTACGCCGCCGGGAGCCCCGCGCATCGGGATGAGTTCACGACCGCGGGCGCTGGTCTGAGCCGACGTACGGCAGACTCACGCCGTGCTCGTGGTCAGCGTGGTCAGCCTGAAGGGCGGGGTGGGCAAGACCTCCGTCACGCTCGGGCTGGCCGGCGCGGCCTGGGAGCGCGGCGCCTCGGTCCTCGTGCTCGACCTCGACCCGCAGGGCAACGCCACGACGGTGCTCGACCCGCTGGAGGTCCGCTTCTCGGCCTCCGACGTGCTGGCGGACCCGCGCGCCGAGCTGCTCGCCCACGCGATCGCGCAGAGCGGCTGGGGACCGTCGGTCGCGGTGGTGGCGGCGGACTCGCTGCTGGAACGGCACAACGCCCTCGCCGGGCGCGACTCGACGCTGCACCTGCGCATCGCCTTGTCGGGTCTGTCCGGGTGGGACGTCGTCCTCATCGACACGCCCCCCTCGCTGGCCGGGCTGACGCGCAACGCCCTCGTCGCCGCGAACTTCGCCCTCGTCGTCACCGAGCCCTCGCTGTTCGCGCTGCAGGGTGCGCAGGCGGCGCTGGAGGCGATCGACGTCGTGCGAGGGGACAACCTGCGGCTGCGGCCGGCCGGCATCGTCGTGAACAAGGTGCGCGGCCAGTCGACCGAGCACCGGTACCGCCTGGAGGAGCTGCGTACGGCCTACGGCGACCTCGTGCTGCACCCGCCGCTGCCCGACCGAGCAGCGATCCAGCAGGCGGAGGGCGCGTGCGTCCCCGTCCAGGCATGGCGGTCGCCGGGGGCGCGGGAGCTGGCGGACGCCTTCGACGACCTCTTCGACCAGGTGATGGCGCTGCCCTCCGCCGAGCTGGGCCCGCTGCTCGGACGTGACCGCTCCACGCGCGAGGAGTCCCGATGACCAACCCGACACCGAGGGCCGCACTGTCGCGCACCGGCTCGGGGGTGACGCGACCGCCGTTGCCCCGGCCGGTGCACCCCGAGTCGACCGCCGAGCCGCCTGCCCCGGGTGGGACCGCCCCCTCCCCACCCGCGCCCGACAAACACCAGCCGGACAAGCACCAGCCCGACGCACGCAAGACCAAGAAGGGGCACAAGGGCCACCACAGGGCACCCGACGCCGAGACCGTGGAGGTCCGGGTCCTCCTGCGCAAGCCCGCCCGCCGCGCGCTCAAGGACGCCGCGCGAGAGCGGGACACATCGCCCGAGGAGCTGGCCGCCCTGGTCCTCGAGGCCTGGCTCGAACGGTGAACGCCGAGCCGCCGCCGGGCGCGTCCCTGACGGGCCTGCGCGAGGCGGCGCGCACGTGCACCGCGTGCGAGCTCTTCGAGGGCACGACGCAGACGGTGTTCTCGGTGGGGTCGGCGACGGCCCGGCTGGCCCTCGTCGGCGAGCAGCCGGGAGACGTGGAGGACCGGCGGGGAATCCCGTTCGTCGGCCCCGCCGGACAGGTGCTGGACCGGGCCCTGGGCGAGGTGGGGATCGAGCGCGGTCAGACGTACGTCACCAACGCGGTCAAGCACTTCCGATTCAGCCAGGACGCCCCGGGCCGTCGACGCATCCACCAGACTCCCGAGCTTCGGCACCTCACCTCGTGCAAGCCGTGGCTGGTCGCCGAGCTCGCCCTCGTCGACCCCGAGGTGGTGGTGCTGCTCGGCGCGACGGCCGCCAAGTCGCTCCTCGGCCCGGACTTCCGCGTCACCCGCTCCCGCGGCGTGCTGCTGCCCCGAGCCGGGCGGGCCGACGAGCCGGCCGCCGTCCACGCGGGGTGGCTGCTCGCGACGATCCACCCCTCGGCCGTGCTGCGCGCCGACGACCCAGACGTGGCGTACGCCGGCTTCGTCGCCGACCTCCGCGTGGCGATCGGCGCGCTGAGCCCCGCCGCATGAGTCCTCTGTCAGGGCTCGGGGTGCCGGCCGTCATAGTGGGCGAAGCGTGGGAAGAGGGCGGTAAGCAGGCCGATCCCGGCCACGCACAGCAGCCCACCGCTGACGATGGAGACCCGCTCACCGAACAGCGCCGCCACCGCACCGGACTCGACGTCCCCGAGCCGGGGGCCGCCGGCGACCACGACGACGAACACCCCCTGCAGGCGTCCACGAAGCGCGTCGGGGGTCGCCACCTGCAGGATCGTCGACCGGAACACCGCGCTCACCATGTCCGCGCAGCCCGCCACCGCCAGGAGCAGCAGGCCGACCCACAGTGTCGAGGTGAGTCCGAAGACGGCGATCGCGAAGCCCCACACCGTGATCGCCACGAGCACCGCCCGGCCCTGCCAGCGCACCCCGGGCAGCCGCCCCGAGAAGAGGGCGCCGAGTAGCGCACCGACCGCGGGCGCCGCCGACAGCAGACCGACGACTCCCGCGCCGCCGCCGTAGAACTCCCCCGCCACGGCGGGGAACAGCGCTCGCGGCATCCCGAAGACCATCGCGACGATGTCGACGAGGAAGGACATGAGCAGGTTCGTCCGCGTGCGCAGGAACCGCAGCCCCTCCAACACCGACGCGAGGCCCGCCCGCCCGCGTGCCGATGCCGGTGACTCGCCCTCCGCGACGAGGGGTGGGACCGGCGGCAGCCGCCACGCGGCGTAGACCGCGACGAGATAGGTCACGACGTCGACGCCGTACGCGACGCGCACCCCTCCCGTGGCCCCGATCAGCACACCGCCCAGCAGGGGCCCGACGGTCAACCCGAGGTTCATCGTCACCTGCGACAGCGCGTTGGCCGCGGGCAGCTGGTCGAGGCCGACGAGGCGGGGGATGATCGCGTTGCGCGCAGGGTTGTTCACGGCGAAGAAGCCGGACTGGAAGGCGATGATCACGTAGAGGAGCCACACCGAGTCCGTGCCCGCGGTGGCCTGCACGAACAGCACCACCGACAGCAGCATCAGCCCGACCTGGGTGATGAGGATCAGCCGCCGCCGCTCCACGGCGTCAGCGATCGCGCCCCCGTACAGCCCGAACACCACGAGCGGCACGAGCGCGAACGCGCCGATCAGCCCGACGTGGAACGACGACTGCGTGATGGCGTACACCTGGATGGCCACCGCGACGACGGTCATCTGCTGGCCGATGACCGACACGCTCGTGCCCAGCCACAATCGGCGGTAGGGCGCGGAGATCCGCAGCGGGGTGACGTCGGCGACCACGCCGGCGAGCCACCCCGGTCCCCGCCCCTCCTGGCGTTCTCCCTCGGTGGCCTCGCTCACGGTGCGAGCCGCTCGACGACCCAGGTCGTCGCGGTACGCCGGTAGCGCAACCGGTCGTGCATGCGGTCCGGGCGGCCTTGCCAGAACTCGACCACCTCGGGGGTCACGCGCAACCCGCCCCACCGATCGGGAGCGGGCACGCGGGTGCCTTCGGGGAAGCGGGCGGCCGCCTCCGCCCAACGCCGCTCGAGGTCCTCCCGGCCGGGGACGACCGTGGACTGGGGGCTCGCCCACGCCCCGATCTGTGAGCCCCAGGGGCGGGTGTCGAAGTAGGCCTGGGTCTCCTCGCGGGAGACCGGGGACGCCGAGCCCTCGACGCGGACCTGACGGCCGATCGCGTACCACGGCAGGACCAGCGCCACCCGTGGCTCGTGGGCGATGGACCGGCCCTTGTGGGAGTCGAGGTTGGTGTAGAACACCAGCCCGTCAGGGTCGAGGCCCTTGAGGAGCACGATGCGCGCGCTCGGCCGGCCGTCGGGATCGACCGTGGCGACCACCATCGCGTTGGGCTCCGGGATCCGCGACGCCACCGCGTCGTCGAGCCAGCGGGCGAGCTGGTCGAGCGGGTCCGCAGCCAGGTCGCCCTCGCTCAGGCCGCGGTCGGCGTAGGCGATCCGCAGCGCCGCCAGGTCGACGGCGGGGCCGGGAGCGGCGTTGGTCACAACCTTCATCCTCCCTCAGTCGGGTGGGGCAGGATGCTGAGGGAGGCCGACGCGCTCGCTGGTCCGACCGCGCTGGAGGAGTCCCCGTCCGCGGGGCGCACGAGGGAGCACGTCATGGCGGAGTTCGTACCGGGTCTCGAGGGTGTCGTCGCGTTCGAGACCCAGATCGCGGAGCCGGACCGCGAGGGCAGCGCGCTGCGCTACCGCGGGGTCGACATCGAGGACCTGGTCGGCCGCGTGTCCTACGGACAGGTCTGGGGTCTCCTCGTCGACGCGGAGTTCAACCCCGGCCTGCCGCCCGCCGAGCCGTTCCCGATCCCCGTGCACTCCGGGGACATCCGGGTCGACGTCCAGGCGGCCATCGCGACGCTGGCGCCGGCCTGGGGCCTGCGCCCGCTGCTCGACATCGACGACGACGAGGCGCGGGAGAACCTGGCCCACGTCTCGGTGATGGCGATGTCCTTCGTCGCGCAGTCGGCGCGCGGCCTCGGCCTGCCGATGGTGCCGCAGCAGCGCATCGACGAGGCCCGTACGATCGTCGAGCGGTTCATGATCCGCTGGCGCGGCGAGCCGGACCCCAAGCACGTGCAGGCGGTGGACGCCTACTTCGTCTCGGCTGCCGAGCACGGCATGAACGCCTCCACGTTCACCGCCCGCGTGATCGCCTCGACCGGCGCCGACGTGGCCGCGGCGATCTCCGGTGCGGTCGGGGCGCTCAGCGGTCCCCTGCACGGTGGTGCCCCGTCCCGTGTCCTCGGGATGATCGAGGAGATCGAGCGGCGCGGCGATGCCCGAGCCTACGTCCGCGAGGTGCTGGACAAGGGCGAGCGGCTCATGGGCTTCGGCCACCGGGTCTACCGCGCCGAGGACCCCCGGGCCCGGGTCCTGCGCCGGACCGCGCGGGAGCTCGGCGCGCCGCGCTACGAGGTCGCGGAGGCGCTCGAGAGGGCGGCCCTCGACGAGCTGCGCGAGCGGCGCCCGGACCGGGTACTCGAGACCAACGTCGAGTTCTGGGCCGCGATCATCCTCGACTTCGCCCAGGTGCCCTCGCACATGTTCACGTCGATGTTCAGCTGCGCCCGGCTGGCCGGATGGAGTGCGCACATCCTCGAGCAGAAGCGCACGGGGCGCCTCATCCGCCCCTCGGCCCGCTACGTCGGTCCGGGCCCACGCCGTCCCGAGGACGTCCCCGGGTGGGACCCGTTCATCGTGCAGCCGTCCGGCTACCAGCCGAAACCGCTCTGAGGCGCCCTCGGGTCCGCGCGCCGTTGTGCGCTTCGTCACGCCGGGCCGGCCGACGAGCGTGCGGGCGTCTCGCGGGATGGACCCGAGCGCGGCAGACCCTGCGGACGCGCCTAGCCTGGCTGACATGGCTCTCGACCCGACCGCGATCCAGATCCCCGCCGACATCAAGCCGTCCGACGGGCGCTTCGGCTCCGGACCGAGCAAGGTCCGGCCCGCCCAGGTGGAAGCCCTCGCCGCCGTCGCGACGACCTACCTCGGGACCTCGCACCGGCAGAAGACCGTGCGCGCGCAGGTGCAGCGGCTGCGCGAGGGGCTGGCCCAGCTCTTCTCGCTTCCCGAGGGCTACGAGGTCGTGCTGGGCAACGGCGGGTCGACGGCGTTCTGGGACGCGGCGACCTTCGGCCTGATTCAGGACCGCGCGCAGTTCCTGTCCTTCGGTGAGTTCGGCTCCAAGTTCGCCGCCGCGGCGAAGGCCGCGCCGCACCTTGGGGACCCGACCATCGTCACGTCCGCGCCCGGCGACGCGCCGGACTTCCACGCGGAGGCCGGCGTCGACGTGTACGCCACGCCGCACAACGAGACCTCGACAGGTGTGGCAATCACGCCGCGAAGGGTCGCGGGCGCGGACGAGGGTTCGCTCCTGGTGGTCGACGCCACCTCGGCCGCGGGTGGCCTGCCGGTGGACGTCGCCGAGACCGACGCGTACTACTTCGCCCCGCAGAAGTGCTTCGCCTCCGACGGCGGCCTGTGGATCGCCCTGCTGAGCCCAGCGGCGGTCGCGCGGATCGCACGCATCCAGGAGTCAGGGCGGTGGACGCCGGCCTTCCTCGACCTGCAGGTCGCCGTGGACAACAGCCGGCTCGAGCAGACGTACAACACTCCCGCCCTGGCCACGATCTTCCTCGCCGCGGAGCAGACCGACTGGTTCAACGAGCAGGGCGGCCTGGCCTGGTGCGTGCAGCGCACCGCGGAGTCGAGCTCGACGCTGTACACCTGGGCCGAGAAGACCGACTACACGACGCCGTACGTCTCCGACCCCGCGAAGCGCTCGGCGGTCGTCGGCACCATCGACTTCGACGACGCCGTCGACGCGACGGTCGTGGCGAAGGCGTTGCGTGCCAACGGGATCGTGGACGTCGAGCCGTACCGCAAGCTCGGCCGCAACCAGCTGCGCGTGGCCATGTTCCCGGCGGTCGAGCCGAGCGACGTCGCCGCCCTCACGGCGTGCGTCGACCACGTGGTCGCCTCGCTCTGACCGCACCCTCGCCGCGGCGTCGTCGCCGGCTCACCGTCGCGGTCAGCGCAGCCACGGCCGCTCCCGCGGCGAGCAGCAGGCGTGCCTCCCGCGAGGTGCCTCCCCCGGAGCCCGCTGCGGCCGTACCCTCCGTCGAGGCGCTCGAGGCGACGGCCCTTCGCGACGTCGTGGGTCCGTCCGCCGCACTGCTGGCAGGGGAGGTGCTCGCCACTGCGCCACCGGACGCCGACCCGACACGGACCGGGACGCGCCACACCTGGCTGCGCCCACCCTCGCTGCCGAGCAGGAGTGCCGAGCCGTCAGGAGTCCAGGACAGCGACTCCCCTTGCGGCTGAAGCGGAATCGCCATCGTGGCCCACGGACCTCGGATCGACGGCGCGGTCCATGCCGAGAAGTAGCCCCGGAGCGCGACGGTACGCCCGTCCGGTGAGAACGCACCGTCGGTGACGATGGGCGGGGCCGGCGCCACACGGCGCAGCAGGTTGACGCGATCGGGACGCAGCCGCCTCGGCGCCTCATAGACAGCGGCATTGCGCAGCTGCTTCGTGACGATGTACATCCGCTGCGTCCTCGGGTCGACGAGAAGGGTCTCCGCGTCGTGCGGGCCGTCGGGGTAGCGCAGGTCGTAGGCCGTCCACGCGACGTCCTGGTCACCCAGCCGGGTGGGCTCCACGACCCGGTAGACGCGAACCGAGCGCCACTGGCTGAGGTTGTCCCCGACGTCGCCCACCCACAGCAGTGGCACGCCGCCCGCGCCGCGCCCCGCCGCCAGCGCCTCCCAGTCGCGGTTCACGGCACCGCGAAGGTGCAGCAACGCGACGGTTCTCCCTGACCGGTCGACGCCGAAGACCCGGGCGGTGTCCCCGCTGTCGTTGGTCGTCCACACCAGACCTGGGTGGAGGGCGCTGACCACGAGGTCGCTCGACTCGGTGATCCTCGGGTCGGACAGCGTCCGATCGTGCGACCAGGCGCCCGGTGAGGCGGCGACGAGAGCCGCGAGAGCGGCCGCGGCGGCCAGGTCAGCCGACAGCACCGGGCACACCGCCGAGCCGGACCTCCAGCGCCGGACGCAGCCGCCACTGGCCGGTCAGGGCCGTGTACTCCGCGACCTGGGCGGGCGTCGGTGCAGCACCGGTGCGTACCGCCCGGATGAGGACGTTGCGCGGGGTGTGCCTCGACGCCACGAACTCCACGACG
Organism: Actinomycetes bacterium; assembly: GCA_035506535.1. Classification (NCBI taxonomy): domain Bacteria; kingdom Bacillati; phylum Actinomycetota; class Actinomycetes; species Actinomycetes bacterium. Next base: position 22,380 of record DATJPE010000006.1, read on the forward strand.
TCGACCCGGTAGCCGGACAGGCGCAGGATCGCGGCCCGGAGCGCGTCGGTCAGCACGTCCGCGAACCGCTCGCGCAGGATCGCGTGCCGCGCGATCGCTCCGTAGGGCTCCGGAGCGGCAGCGGCCCCACCGGCCGCCGTCAGCTGCCGCTGCACGTCGTGGTGGCAGCAGGGGGCCGCGAGCACCAGCGGTGCCCGCCACCCGATGGCGCGCGCCAGCGCGTCGTCGGTCGCGGTGTCGCAGGCGTGCAGGGCGAGCACCACGTCGGGGGGCCACCCGAGCGGCACGTCCTCGATCCGGCCCTCGACGAACTCGGCGGCGTCGGCCCAGCCGAGCCGTCGCGCCGCTTCGGTGTTGTGCGCGCGAGCCTGGGCCTTCGCGTCGACCCCGGTGACGTGGACGTCCCAGCCTCGGTTGCGTGACAGGTGGGCGTACGTCGCGAGCGTCAGCGCCGCGTTGCCGCAGCCGAGGTCCACGACGCGAAGCGGTCGGCCGGCTGCCGGCAGGCCCGGGACGTCGTCGAGCACCGGGTCGAGCGCGCGCAGGAACGCCTCCACCTGGCGCCTCTTGTCCGCCCCGGCTCCGATCGCCGTGAACAGCGGGTCGTCGGGGGCGAGCAGGGTTCGTCCGACTCGGTCGTGCTCGGTCAGCTGCGTGCGGGTGGCCGGAGAGCGATGCACCTGCGCCTCGCCCTTCTTCGTCACCCGCAGCTGGACGGTCTCGCCCGTGGTCTGCACGTGCCAGCTGCCGTATGCCTGCCCGAGAGCCGCGTCCACGGCGGCGGCCGCGTCCTCGCCGTACGGCACGTGCTCGGTTCGGGTCTGCGTTCCGTCCCAGCGAGTCAGCAGCAGCCGACGCCCGGCCTTGATATCCACTGGCCGCAGCTCGAGACGCTGGTCCTGCGGGGGCGCGGCCCCGCGCCGGCGCCCGGTCGCCACGGCGCGGACGAGGCGGTCGGGGTCGACGAGGTCCGCGCGCAGGCTCGCCAGGGCGTCCGCCAGGTTCTCGGGCACGGCTCAGCGGACCAGCGAGCCCACGACCACCAGCACGACGAGCAGGACGAGCGCGCCGAGCACGACCCACTGCCTCGTGCGCGCGTCCACCTGGGGAGGGTACGCCGCCGAGCGCGCCGCCCCGGGCGCCGTAGCCTGCTCTCCCGTGGCCCCACCCGACGCAGACCAGCCGCCCGCGGACGCTGGTCAGCAGGCCGCGGACGCCGGTCCGCAGGCCGCGGACGCTGGTCAGCAGGCCGCGGACGCCGGTCCGCAAGCCGCGGACGCCGGTCAGCAGGCAGCGCCCCGGCCGGTCGACCCGCTGGACGTCGACGGCGTCGTGCCGATCCTCGTCGGGATCCTGGCCTGGGTGATCGCCCTCGTGGTCCTCGCCGTCATCGGGGTGCGCGGGCAGCCACTGTGGGTGTGCGCCGTCGGCGCGCTGCTGGGTGTGATCGGGATGCCGTACCTGCTGCGTCGCCGCGCGGTCTACCGGGCGAGCCGGGCCGCCCGCCCCGCCGCGGGCTCGGCGCCCTCGAGCCGCTCGGGGCACGTCAGTCACCCCACGACCCCCGCTGACCCCACGACCCCCGCTGACCCCACGACCTCCGGCGGAGCTCCGCCGGCGTAGCCGTCCCACCCCCCCGCCACTAGTGGCGGGATACGCGTCACTGCCGGGGCGGCGAGTGACGGAGAGGCCGCCACATGTGGGGGCTCAGCTGTGGCCGAGGTCGTCGTAGCCGTAGTCGTCGACCACGGGGGCGGCGGCCTCACCCGCCCGGCCACGGGAGCGGACCGCCGCCGCCGCGCCTTCGGAGTGCGCGCCGCAGCCGTGGTCCACGCTCACCACGATCCCGTCGCTCGGGGACCACTCGTTCGCGCACACGCCGAACACCCGCCCCATGGCCCCGCCGAGGTGCACGAGGAAGCCGCAGGTCTCGCACGTCGCGGGCGCGGCCTCGGCCAGCTCGGCACCCGGCCCGCCGCGGCCGTTGATCCAGCGGTCCGCCGCCTCGTCCCGCCCCTCGGGGGACAGCACGCGATGGCGGCCGAGGCCGAGCTCGACCACGACCTCGAGCACGTCGGGCTCGTCGTCGGCCCGGACGAGATACCCCGGGACCAGGCGAGGGTCGTCCGGCGAGGACGGCAGCAGGTCGCCGGGGCCGAGGTCGTCGGGGCGCAGGCGCTCGGCCCAGGGCACCCAGGGCGGCGCCAGCAGGGCGCCCTCGCCCGGGAGCTGGACCACCTCGTCGACGGTCACCGACCGGCCGCGGGAGATCCGCGACACGGTGACCGCCCAGACCCAGCCGCGGTAGCCCGGTGCCAGCGAGGCGAAGCGGTGGGTCAGCACCCGCTCGGCGTCGGGCTCCAGGGTCCACCCCAGGTGCTCACCGACCAGGCCGGCGCCCGCCTCCTCGACGGCGGCGGCCCGGGCGAGGTCCACCGAGGCCACCAACGTGGCGTCCGGCTTGGTCGCGAGCGCAGCCACCGGGTCAGCCCTCCAGCTGGTCGGCGACGGCTCGCAGCATCTTGGCGACCTTCGCGGTGTCCGCCGGGTACTTGCCGCGGCGCAGGCTGTTGCCGACCCCGTCGAGGACCTTGATGAGGTCCTCCACGACGACGGTCATGTCCTCGGCCGGTCGGCGCTTCGCGGCCGCGACCGAGGGCAGCGGGTCGAGCAGCACGACCGACAGGGCCTGCTCGCCGCGGCGCCCCTCGGCGACCCCGAACTCGACACGGGAGCCCGGCTTGAGCGACTCGACGCCCGCGGGCAGCGCGGAGGCGTGGACGAACACATCGCCCCCGTCGTCGCGGGAGAGGAAGCCGAAGCCCTTCTCCGTGTCGTACCACTTGACCTTGCCGGTGGGCACCGCAGACCTCGTCATTCCACAGGGGGTGGTGGGCCGGTACGCCCGATGGGCAGCCGGCCGCAGCCTCGAAGGGGCCGCACCGAGATGGTAGTGGGGCACGGCCCGCGCGGGCGTACCCGTTCTCGGCCGGCGGAACCCGCCCCGCTCCCGAGGGGTAGCGTCGAGCGGATGACCACCGGTGAGCCGCCCGAGGCGCGCCGCGCTCAGGCCAGCCTGGCCGAGAGCGTGCGCTCGCTCGACGACGCCGCTTTGGCCCGCCTGCTCACCGCCCGCCCCGACCTGCTGCACCCGGTGCCGTCGGACCTGGCCGCACTCGCCGCGCGAGCCGTCACCCCGTCCTCGGTCAGCCGGGCGCTGGATCGCCTGGACGCCTGGACGCTCGCCGTCGCCGAGGCGGTCGTCGTGCTGCCCCCGCCGGTCGCTCCCGCGTCGGTCCTCGCCGTGCTCCCCGGCGCGAGCCTGGACGACGTCGACCGGGCGGTCACCACGCTGCGCGAGCAGGCCCTGCTGTGGGGGCCGCACGAGGACCTGCGGCTGCCGCGCAGCGTGGTCGACGCGTTCGGCTCGACCCCCGCCGGTCTCGGGCCGTCCTTCGCCGCCCGCCCCGCGGTCGCCACGCTCGTCGCCGACCGGGAGCGCCTCTCCGCGCTGCTCTCGCAGGCCCCGGAGGGGGCGCTGCAGGCGCTCGACCTGCTCGTCTGGGGACCCCCGAGCGGCCGGGTGGACAACGCCGAGCGGGCGGTCGACCCGGCCAGTGCCCGCACCCCGATCGAGTGGCTGCTGGCGCACGGCCTGCTCGTGCCCACCGGGCCGGACGCCGTGGTCCTGCCGCGCGAGATCGCCCTGGCCCTGCGGGGTGCGCTCTACCGCGAGAGCCCGCTCGCCCCGCCGCCGGCCGCGACGCTCACCCACCGCCCGGCCGACGTGGACCGGACCGCGGCGGGGCAGGCGTTCGCGTTCGTCCGCCTCGTCGAGGCGCTGCTCGAGGCCTGGGGCATGGACCCGCCCCCGGTCCTGCGCGCCGGGGGCCTCGGCGTGCGCGAGCTTCGCCGTACTGCCGCCGCCCTCGACGTCGACGAGCGCACCGCCGGGCTGGTCGCGGAGACGGCGTACGTCTGCGGGCTGCTCGCCCCCGACGGGGAGTCCCCCGAGCGATTCGCGCCGACCCCCGAGTACGACCGCTGGCTGGCCACGGACAGCGCCGACCGGTGGGCGAGCCTCGTCGCCGGTTGGCTGGCCACCACGCGGGTGGCCGGCTGGGTCGGCGAGCGGGACGAACGGGACCGGCCGCTCGCGGCACTCGGGCCGGACCTCGACCGCGGCGCGGCGCCGGGCCTGCGGATGGCGGTCGTCGAGGAGCTGGCGCAGCTGCCCCCGGGAGCGGCGGAGACGACCGCGTCGATCGAGGCGCGCGTGGCGTGGCGGCGCCCCCGGCGGGCCGCTCGGCTGCGACCGGCGCTGGTCGGCTGGACCGTCGATGAGGCCGAGCGACTCGGGGTGACCGGGCGCGGCGCGCTCTCCGAAGCGGCGCGTGTGCTGCTGCACGAGGGCCCGGAAGCGGCTGCCGACGTCCTGGAGCCGTTGCTGCCGGAGCCCCTCGACCACGTGCTCCTGCAGGCCGACCTCACCGCGGTCGCCCCCGGCCCGCTGGAGTCCTCCCTCGCCGCCGAGCTGGCCCTCATGGCCGACGTCGAGTCGACGGGGGGCGCGACCGTCTACCGGTTCACCCCGGCGTCCGTGCGGCGCGCGCTCGACGCCGGACGCGCCGCCTCCGACGTCCACGCCTTCCTCAGCGCCCGCTCCCGCACCCCGGTGCCGCAGCCTCTCGCCTATCTCGTCGACGACGTGGCCCGCCGGCACGGCATCATGCGGGTCGGTACGGCACGGGCGTACGTGCGCTGCGACGACCTCGCGGTGCTGGACGAGGTGATGGCCGACCGGCGGGCCGATCGGCTGCGGCTGCGCCGCCTCGCGCCGACCGTGCTGGTCGCGGCGGTGACCCCCGACGAGCTGCTCGCAGGCCTGCGGGAGATGGGCTACGCCCCGGCGGCGGAGTCCGACACCGGGACGGTCGTCGTCCGCCGACCGGACCAGCACCGCACCCCTCCGCGCCGCCGACCCGCGCCGGTGGGCGCCGAGCCGCCGCCGCCGTCGGAGGTGCTCGTCGTCGCGGCCGTACGCGCGCTGCGGGCCGGCGACCGCGCGACGACCGCCCCGCGCGGGCCGGTCGTCGGACCGGCGCTGGGCGGCGTGCTGCCGCGCACGCCCGCCGCGCAGACCTTGGCGCTGCTGCGCGACGCCCTCGCCGACGAGCGGCCGCTGTGGATCGGCTACGTCGACTCCGACGGCGGCGTCAGCGAGCGGGTGATCGATCCGGTCCGCCTCTCCGGAGGTTCCCTCACCGCCTTCGACCACCGTACCGGCGAGCTGCGCACCTTCCCGGTGCACCGGATCACCGGCGCCGCGACCATCGACGAGGACGCCCCGCCCTGACCGTCCGCAGCCCGAGCGGGGGCGGCGGTCAGGACCCGTGCGTCAACGGCGGTGAGGACGCCTGCGTCTCCGGCGGTCAGGACGAGCGCGCGGACGCGATCATCGAGGCGACGCCGGACGGCAGGCTCGACGGGACCGACGAGGGCAGGCCGGAGGGCACCGTGGAGGCGGGGGCCGAGGCGCCGGCGAGGCCCGTGCAGTTCTTCATCGTCCAGATGACGATGTTCCCGATCGCCTTCTGCGCGTCCGCGGAGATCGAGGGCGCCTTGGCGGTCCCCACCTGCCCCGCCGCCGTGCGATAAGCGTCCGCAAGGGTCTTCACGTCGTCCTTGATCTCGGCAGGTGCCGACGCCTGCAGCTGGTCGGCGAACTGCCGCAGCTTGGTGGCCGCGTCAGACATGGTGCCGGCGCTCGCGAGGCCGTTGCCCGCGGTCTCGAAGACACGGCAGAACGCGGCAGCGCCGGCCGCTCCCACGGAGGCCTGGCTGGCCGAGGGTGCGGCCGAGGCGGCCGACGAGGCGGACGAGCCGCCTCCGCTGCTGCTGCTCCCGCAGGCGGTCGTCGCCAGGGCGACCACCACGAGGGCCGGGGCGAGGGCGTGAGACGTGCGCATGGGGGGAGTCTCGCAGCGCCCGCGAGGGACGCGACAGTGAGGATGCCCTAACGGGAGATGTGGCTTGCTGCTGGCCCGGCGCCGGCGCGAGTTGGGTGATGTCGGCGGACCGGGGGAGACTGTGGGCTCGGTGCCCGGCAGGGCGTGAGCAGGGGAGGGCGTGTGGGCGACGGACCGTTGATCGTCCAGTCGGACAAGACGCTGCTGCTCGAGGTCGACCACGCCGACGCCGACGCCTGCCGCCGCGCCATCGCCCCCTTCGCCGAGCTGGAGCGGGCGCCGGAGCACGTCCACACCTATCGGCTGACCCCGCTCGGCCTGTGGAACGCGCGCGCCGCGGGCCACGACGCCGAGCAGGTCATCGACGCGCTGCTGACGTACAGCAGGTACGCCGTGCCGCACGCGCTGCTCGTCGACCTCGCCGAGACCATGGACCGCTACGGCCGGCTCACCTTGCTCAACCACCCGACGCACGGGCTGGTCCTGGAGTCCAGGGACCGCCCGGTCCTCGAGGAGGTGCTGCGGTCGGCGAAGGTGCGGCCGCTGGTCGGTGCCCGCATCGACGACGACACGGTCGTGGTGCACCCGAGCGAGCGGGGCCACCTCAAGCAGGTCCTGCTCAAGCTGGGCTGGCCGGCCGAGGACATGGCCGGCTACGTCGACGGCGAGGCGCACCCGATCATGCTGCGCGAACAGGGCTGGACGCTGCGCCCGTACCAGCTGGAGGCGGCGGAGGGCTTCTGGCACGGCGGCTCCGGCGTCGTCGTGCTGCCCTGCGGCGCCGGCAAGACGATCGTGGGCGCCGCGGCGATGGCGCGCGCGCAGGCGACGACGCTGATCCTCGTCACCAACACCGTCGCCGCCCGGCAGTGGAAGGCCGAGCTGCTGCGGCGGACCACGCTAACCGAGGACGAGATCGGCGAGTACTCGGGGTCGCGCAAGCAGATCAGGCCGGTGACGATCGCGACGTACCAGGTCATGACCACCCGCCGCAAAGGCGTGTACGCGCACCTGGAGCTCTTCGACGAGCGCGACTGGGGGCTGATCATCTACGACGAGGTGCACCTGCTGCCGGCGCCGATCTTCCGGTTCACCGCGGACATCCAGTCCCGGCGCCGGCTCGGCCTGACCGCGACCCTGGTGCGCGAGGACGGCCGCGAGGGCGACGTGTTCTCCCTCATCGGGCCGAAGCGCTACGACGCCCCGTGGAAGGACATCGAGGCCCAGGGCTGGATCGCCCCCGCCGACTGCGTCGAGGTGCGGGTGACGCTCACCGACCACGAGCGGCTCGTCTACGCCACGGCCGAGCCGGAGGAGCGCTACCGGCTGTGCGCGACCGCACGGTCCAAGCGCGACGTGGTCCGCCGGCTGCTGGAGCGCCATCCCGGCGAGCAGGTACTCGTCATCGGCCAGTACATCGACCAGCTCGACGACCTGGGCGCCGACCTCGACGCCCCGGTGCTCAAGGGCGAGACCACCGTGCGGGAGCGGGAGCGGCTGTTCGAGGAGTTCCGGACCGGGCAGCTGCAGACCCTGGTCGTCAGCAAGGTGGCCAACTTCTCGGTGGACCTGCCCGAGGCGGCGGTCGCGATCCAGGTGTCCGGCACGTTCGGGTCCCGGCAGGAGGAGGCGCAGCGGCTCGGCCGCGTGCTGCGGCCCAAGTCCGACGGGCGTACCGCCCGCTTCTACACCGTCGTGTCCCGCGACACCGTCGACGCCGACTTCGCCGCGCACCGGCAGCGCTTCCTCGCCGAGCAGGGCTACGCCTACCGCATCGTCGACGCCGACGACCTCGGTTCCCTCGACCAGGCGCCCGGAGTCTGACCTATCCCCCACTTGTGGCGGGATCTACGTCTCTCGTGGCTCGTCGAGTGACGGTCAGCCCGCCACAGGTGGGGGTGGTTCGGCGGCGAGGACGATCCGCCGGGCGATCGCCGGTACGTCTGCCGAGTCAACGTCGACGACGAGGTCGGCAACAGCCTCGAACCAGTGCCCGCGCTGCTCGTCCTGTCGCTGGAAGAACTCCGCAGGGTCACCGTCGAGCCAGGGACGCCCGGCCCCCGACCCGACCCGGCGGACCAGCGTCTCGACGCTCGCCCGCAGGTAGACGACGTACGCCTCTCGCAACAGGGCTCGGCCGTCGACCCGCTCCACGACCGAGGCGGCGGCCCCGGCCACGAACGGGCCGGGTCGGTCGAGGATGACACGCAGGCACTCCACCTCGGCGTCGTGCAGGCCGTCCCAGCCGAGGATCGTGGCGGCCTCGGCCAGCGGATGGCCGGTGACCTCGGCGAGCACCACGTCGTTGTCGACCAGCGCCCACCCGGTCTGCTCCACGACGGCATCGCCCACGGTGGTCTTGCCGGCACCCATGAGGCCGACGAGCATCACCTTGGGGGCCGGCCGTGGAGCCGTACGCCGCCGGCGAAGCCCCGCGGCCGTCAACCGGGCGAGGAGCTCGCGACCCGTGACCACCGTCGCGCCCGCGTCGACGCAGCGCGGCAGGTACTCCTCGGGCACGTCGTAGTGGTCGCCGCCGAATCCCCGCCGAGGGATGTCGAGCCGCTCGGCGAACGCGTGCAGCTCCCGCATGCTGACGTCGCTCGTGAGGTGCGCCCACAGCCGACCCCGCCACGGCCAGACCGCCTGGTCGACGAGGATCGCCACCTCACCGACCCTAGATCCTCGCCGATGCCGCACCCCGACCCTGCCTCGACTCACCCGACGTCCGAGCCACCTCCGCGCGGGCCGCGGTCGGGGAGTCGGCGGAGAGCGGGGTCACCTCACGCCGGCGAAGAAGTGCCGCAGCGGTTCGGGTCCGTCGGTCGCGGGATCGACCACAGTCGCGACGTCGCGCAGCCGGGCGGCCGACCCCGCGGAGTTGCTCACCACGAGGACCGGCCCCGGATGCCGGGCCGCCAGCAGCACGAAGTCCCCGTCGCCGCTCACCAGCACGAGCGGGTCCGGCCCGGGGAGGTAGGCCTGGGCCAGCACGACGTCGGCCCGCTGCCAGCCGGCCTCCTCCACCAGCCGCGCTCCGGCCGGCCACGACGTACGGGCCAGCGCCTTCGCCCGACCCGCCACGACGATGTCACCGGGGTCGTCCAGCTCGGCCAGCACGGAGAGGAACACCCGCAGCCGCGACGGCTCGACGTTGTCGGCGTCGACCAGCACCTGCACACCCCGATCGTCTCGCGCCGCGCCCTGGTGTCCACGCAGCGGCGGCCCTAGGCCCACGGCGCGGCCGAACTCGCTGGGACGATGCAGCCCGGAGGCGCTAGCCTGCGGGGCCCCCCAAAACCCCCTCGCCGCCACCTCCCAGACACGGAGGCGCTTCGTCGTGCCCGACACCGACCCCACGCTGGAGGGTGAGCGCGCCCGGTTGGAGGCGGCGCGCGCGGACCTGGCGGCGATGCGGCAGCGGACCGCCGAGCTGGAGGTGCGGGGCGGCGACGCCGTGTCGGCGGCCTACCTGGCCGCGACGCTCTACCACCGGACCCGTGCCCTCGAGGACGACTCCAGCACGCCGCTGTTCTTCGGGCGTATCGACATGGACGGCGGGCCGACCCCTGGCCGGTGGTACGTCGGCCGCCGCCACGTGCACGACGCCCACGGCAACCCGGTCGTCGTCGACTGGCGGGCCGACGTGTCGCGCGCCTTCTACCGGGCCACCCACACCGAGCCCATGCACGTCTCGATGCGTCGCCGGTTCGGTTTCGAGCACGGCCGGATGACGGCGTACGAGGACGAGCACCTCCTCGACCGGGCCGAGCACGAGCGGCGCAGCGCCATCCTCACCGCCGAGATCGAGCGACCCCGAACCGGGCCGATGCGCGACATCGTCGCGACCATCCAGCCCGAGCAGGACCTCCTGGTCCGCACCGACCTCTCCCGCAGCGTGTGCGTCCAGGGCGCTCCGGGAACCGGCAAGACGGCGGTCGGGCTGCACCGGGCAGCCTGGCTGCTGTACGCCCACCGGGACCGCCTGCGCCGCAGCGGCGTGCTCGTCGTCGGGCCCAACCGCGCGTTCCTGCACTACATCGGGGAGGTGCTCCCCGCACTCGGCGAGGTCGAGGTCGCCCAGGCGACGGTCGAGGAGCTCCTCGGCGGGGTGCCGGTGCGTGCGGTCGATCCGGTCGAGGTGGCGACGCTGAAGGGCGACGCCCGGATGGCCGAGATCCTGCGCCGCGCGGTCTGGGGCTCGCTGCGCGCGCCGACCGAGGCGTTGGTGGTGCCGCTGGGGTCACGTCGCTGGCGGGTACCGGCGTACGTCGTCGCCGACGCGGTCGCCGCCCTGCGCGAGCGCGGGATGCGCTACGCCGCCGGCCGGGCGGCCCTGCCCCAGCGCCTCGCCCACGAGGTGCTGCTCCTCATGGAGCGGGAGGGCGTGACCACCGACGATCGGGTCCAGGACCAGGTCGCGCGCTCCCGCGCCGTCCGCGCGTACGTCGACACGGTCTGGCCGGCTCTCGACCCGGTCCGCCTGCTCCTGCGACTGCTCGGGGAACCAGCGACCCTGGCGGCGGCGGCCGACGGGATCCTGGCCGAGGACGAGCAGCGCCTGCTGACCTGGCCCCGACCCGCTCGCGGGCCGGCGAGCGCCCCCTGGTCCGCCGCGGACACGGTGCTGGTCGACGAGCTGCGCGACCTGCTCGAGCGGACGCCCAGCCTCGGCCACGTCGTCCTGGACGAGGCCCAGGACCTCTCCCCGATGCAGCTGCGCGCCGTGGGACGCCGCTGCTCCACCGGTTCGGCGACCGTGCTCGGGGACATCGCGCAGGGCACCACGCCCTGGTCGACCCCGTCGTGGGAGGCGGCCCTGACCCACCTGGGCAAGGCGGACGCCCACCTCGAGGTGCTCGCCCGCGGCTACCGCGTCCCGGCCGCCGTCATCGACTTCGCGGCTCGCCTGCTCCCCGCCACGGCGCCCGAGCTCACGCCGCCCGTCTCCGTGCGCGAGGACCCGGGGCTGCTCGTCGTCGAGCGCACGCCCACGGGCGCCCAAGCCGCCGGCGGGGCGGTCCGGCGCGCCCTCGCCTTCCTCGACCGGGAGGGCTCGGTGGGCATGATCGCGGCCGACCATCGGATCGGGGACGTCGCGGCCGAGCTCGCGCGGACCGGGACGCCGTACACGTTGCTCGGCGACGACGACGAGACCGATTCCCGCCTGACGCTGGTGCCCGCGTCGCTGGCCAAGGGCCTGGAGTTCGACTGGGTCGTGGTGCTCGAGCCCGCCCAGATCGTCGCCGCGGAGCCGCGCGGCCTGCGGCGCCTGTACGTCGTCTTGACCCGGGCCGTCTCGGGCCTGGCTGTCGTCCACGCCGACGACCTGCCCGCGCTCCTGGTCCGCGACTGACCCGAGCCGCCACGGCCCCGTGGACCGGGCAGGCACGCGAGAAGGGGCGGCCGCTCCCTTGCGGGAGGGGCCGCCCCTTCGTCGATGCTCGGACTAGACGGTATGGGCTGACCGCTCGCTGAGTGGTTGCGGGCCGGGGCCTCGCTCACAAGATTCGTGGGTTGCCGAGTAGGGGCTGCCTGCTCGGCCTATCCGACACTTGTGGGAGGCCCCGGTGTTCATTGAGCGTACGAG
>DATJPE010000007.1 GCA_035506535.1 Actinomycetes bacterium
GGCGCCCTCCTGATCCCGAGAGCGGGCTATGCGGGGCGCGATCGGAGATCGGTGTCTGACTGCACGGACTGTGCCTGGGCGCTATCGCCAGCCTGCGGCGGAGCCCAGGCAGGCTCTGTCAACTCCTGCATGGGGGCAACAGTTCTCTGCCCGCCAGGTGCTGTGCGGCTCTACATCTGGCGGAGGGTGGGGACCGGGGACTGGGAGAACGTGGGATCGGCGTGCTTCACACCGGGGGCGCCACGGACGGTCGGTGAGATAACGCCGAGGGTGCGCGACCGGTTCATCGACCTGCTGCCCAAACAGCATCCGAGCTTCCAGCCCAGGACCGGGGGACTGGTCAACGTGCCGGTGGTCTTCGCGGCCGGTCAGGCGGGGACGCTCGCGCACCCGACGTTCGACCTGGCGGGGTTCAGCGTCTCCCTCGACGTGTCGGCCACCTGGACGTGGGACTTCGACGACGGTCGGCCGCAGCGGTTCACCAAGCCCGGCGGGGCGTACCCGGACCTCGACGTGACACACACCTACGCCACCTCCGACGACCGCACCGTCCGCGTGACGACCACGTGGACGGGGACGTTCACCGTCGACGGGCTGGGTCCCTTCGACATCACGGGACCCGCGGTGACTCAGGTCAGCGCCCCCCTCGACGTCCCCATCCACCAGGCCCGGGGCGAGCTCATCGCCGACTGACACCGAGCCGACTGACACCGAGCGACCGAGACCGAGCAGGCAGCCTCAGCGGGTACGTGGTTCCCCTTCGTTGCCGCGACGGCGCAGGTAGCGCTCGAACTCCTTGGCGATGGCCTCGCCGGAGGCCTCGGGGAGCTCCGCGGTGTCCCGCGCCTCCTCGAGCGTGCGGACGTAGTCGGCCACCTCGTCGTCGTCGGCGGCCAGCTCGTCGACGCCGCGTTCCCAGGCGCGGGCCTCCTCCGGCAGCTCACCCATCGGGACCGAGAGGTCCAGCAGGTCCTCGACCTTGTGCAGGAGCGCGAGCGTGGCCTTGGGGCAGGGCGGCTGGGCGACGTAGTGGGGCACCGCGGCCCAGACCGACATGGCCGGGATGCCGGCCCGCTGGCAGGCGTCCTGCAGGATCCCCACGATGCCGGTGGGGCCCTCGTACCTCGACGCCTCGACGCCCAGCGAGGCGATGAGGCCCGGGTCGGAGGACGTACCGCTCACCGGGACCGGGCGGGTGTGCGGTGTGTCCGCGAGGAGCGCACCGAGGGTCACCACGAGCTCGACGCCGAGCTCGTGACACAGCGTCAGAAGCTCCTCGCAGTATGCACGCCAGCGCATGCTCGGCTCGATGCCACGGACGATCACCATGTCCCGTGCCGGCTCGGGCACGCGACACACCGAGATCCGCGTCGACGGCCAGGTGATGTAGCGGTGACCGTCCGGGTCGAGGCCGACGTCGGGGCGGTTGACCTGGAAGTCGTAGTACTCCTCAGGGTCCAGCTCGGCCACCTGCTCGGCGCGCCAGACGTCCTCGAGGTGCTCCACCGCGCCCGTCGCCGCCTCGCCGGCGTCGTTCCAGCCCTCGAACGCCGCGATGAGCACGGGACCGTTGAGCTCGGGCAGGCGGTCGAGCTCGATCAAGAACAAGCACCTCCGGATGGGTGGCCGATCACTCGGCAGGCCTGCTTAGCCTACGTCGGTCGATACCCTTGGGTTCCGATGAGCACGAACCCGCGTTCCCACGCCTTGCGCCAGGCCCTCGCCGAGCGAGTGGTCGTGGCCGACGGCGCCATGGGCACCATGCTGCAGGCCAAGGCACCCACGCTGGAGGACTTCGAGGGGCACGAGGGCTGCAACGAGGTCCTCAACGTCACCCGGCCGGACATCGTCCGCAGCGTCCACGACGAGTACTTCGAGGTCGGCGTCGACTGCGTCGAGACGAACACGTTCGGGGCGAACCTCGCCAACCTCGGCGAGTACGGCATCAGCGAGCGCATCTTCGAGCTCGCCGAGGCTGGCGCGCGGATCGCACGGGAGGCCGCCGACGCGTGGTCCACGCCGCACCACCCGCGCTGGGTCATCGGGTCCGTCGGGCCGGGCACCAAGCTGCCGACGTTGGGGCACGTGCCGTACGCCGCCCTGCGGGACGCCTACGCCGAGCAGGTGGCCGGGCTCGTCGCCGGCGGCGTCGACGCCGTGCTCGTCGAGACCGCCCAGGACCTGCTCCAGGCAAAGGCGGCCGTCGTGGGGGCCAAGCGCGCCCTGCGCGAGGCGGATGCCGGCGACGTACCCGTCTTCGTCAACGTGACCGTCGAGACGACCGGGACCCTGCTCCTCGGGTCGGAGATCGGCGCGGCGCTGACCGCCCTCGAGCCGCTCGGAGTCGACCTCATCGGGCTGAACTGCGCCACCGGGCCGGCGGAGATGAGCGAGCACCTGCGCCACCTCGCCCGTCACGCCCGGATCGGGCTCGCCTGCATGCCGAACGCCGGGCTGCCGGTCCTGGGCGCGGAGGGCGCCCACTACCCGCTGACGCCCCGCGAGCTGGCCGACGCGCACGACCGGTTCACCCGAGAGTTCGGCCTCTCCCTCGTCGGCGGCTGCTGCGGCACGACCCCGGAGCACCTGCGCCACGTCGTCGACCGGGTGCGCGGCCGGGAGGTCGCGGTACGCCGCCCGCGGCCCGAGCCCGGAGCGGCCTCGCTCTACGTCAGCGTGCCGTTCCGCCAGGACACCGCCTACCTGGCGATCGGGGAGCGGACCAACGCCAACGGTTCGAAGGCCTTCCGCGAGGCGATGCTGGAGGAGCGCTGGGACCGCTGCATCGAGATCGCCCGCGAGCAGACCCGCGAAGGCGCCCACCTGCTGGACCTCTGCGTCGACTACGTCGGCCGCGACGGCGTCGCCGACATGCGCGAGCTGGCGGGACGCCTGGCGACCGCGAGCACGCTGCCGGTCGTCCTCGACTCGACCGAGCCGGCCGTGCTCGAGGCGGGGCTGGAGCTCCTCGGCGGGCGGGCGGTCGTCAACTCGGTGAACTACGAGGACGGCGACGGCCCGGGCAGCCGCATGAGCAAGATCATGCCGCTGGTCAAGGAGCACGGCGCCGCCGTGATCGCGCTCACCATCGACGAGGAGGGCCAGGCCCGGACCGCGGAGTGGAAGGTCCGCGTGGCGAGCCGGCTGATCGACGACCTGACCCAGCGCTGGGGCCTGCGGCCCGAGGACGTCATCGTCGACTGCCTGACCTTCCCCATCGCCACCGGCCAGGAGGAGACCCGCCGCGACGCCGTCGAGACGATCGCGGCGATCGAGGAGGTCAAGCGGCGCTACCCCGAGGTCCAGACCACCCTCGGGCTGTCCAACGTCTCCTTCGGCCTCAACCCCGCCGCCCGCCAGGTGCTGAACTCGGTGTTCCTCGCCGAGGCGGTCAAGGCCGGGCTGGACTCCGCGATCGTGCACCCGTCGAAGATCCTCCCGATCGCGCGGATCCCCGAGGAGCAGTACCAGGTCGCCCTCGACCTCGTGCACGACCGGCGACGCGAGGACTACGACCCGCTGCAGCGCTTCCTCGAGCTCTTCGAGGGCGTGCAGCAGCAGGGAGGCGGGATGTCTCGCGCCGAGGAGCTGGCCGCGCTGCCGCTCTTCGAACGCCTCGAACGTCGCATCGTCGACGGGGAGCGGCCGGGTCTCGAGGCCGACCTCGACGCGGCCCTGGAGCAGCGCTCCGCCCTGGAGATCGTCAACGACACCCTGCTCGCCGGCATGAAGACGGTCGGCGACCTGTTCGGCTCGGGCCAGATGCAGCTGCCCTTCGTGCTACAGAGCGCGGAGGTCATGAAGGCCGCCGTGTCCTACCTCGAACCGCACATGGACCGGGTCGACGGCGACGGCAAGGGGACGATCGTGCTCGCGACGGTCCGCGGCGACGTCCACGACATCGGCAAGAACCTCGTCGACATCATCCTCACCAACAACGGCTTCACCGTCGTCAACCTGGGCATCAAGCAACCGATCAACGCGATCCTCGAGGCCGCCGAGGAGCACCAGGCCGACGTCATCGGCATGTCCGGCTTGCTCGTGAAGTCCACGGTGGTGATGAAGGAGAACCTCGAGGAGATCAACCAGCGCGGGGTCGCCGCGAGGTGGCCGGTGATCCTCGGCGGGGCCGCGCTGACCCGCTCCTACGTCGAGCAGGACCTCGCCGAGATCTACGCGGGCGAGGTCCGTTACGCACGGGACGCGTTCGAGGGCTTGCGGCTCATGGACGCGCTGGTCGCTCGCGCGCGCGGCGAAGCCGTCGAGCTGCCGGCCCTGCGTCAGCGCCGGGTCGCCGTACGTCCTCGGGCGACCGAGCCCGAGGCCATGCCGGCCCGCTCGGACGTGTCCGTCACCAACCCGCTGCCCACGCCCCCGTTCTGGGGCGACCGGGTCGTCAAGGGCATCGCGCTGGCCGACCTCACGGCCTTCCTCGACGAGCGGGCCCTCTTCCTGGGGCAGTGGGGCCTGAAGCCCGCCAGGGGAGGCGGGATCTCGCTGCAGGAGCTGCTCGAGGCCGAGGGTCAGCCACGGCTGCGGCACTGGCTGGACCACGTGAAGACCGAGGGCCTGGTGGAGCCTGCGGTGGTCTACGGCTACTTCCCGTGCGTCAGCGAGGGCGACGACCTGGTCGTCCTCACCGACGACGGGGGCAGCGAACGGTGCCGCTTCACCTTCCCGCGCCAGACCCGCGACCGGCACCTGTGCCTCGCCGACTTCTTCCGTCCGCGCGAGGCGGGCGAGCTCGACGTCGTGGCCTTCCAGATCGCGACCGTGGGGGCACGCATCTCGGAGGCTACCGCGGAGCTGTTCGCGGCGAACGCCTACCGCGACTACCTGGAGCTGCACGGACTGTCGGTACAGCTCGCTGAGGCCCTCGCCGAGTACTGGCACGCGAGGGTCCGGGCCGAGCTCGGGTTCGCCGGCGAGGACTCCGACGAGCTGGCCGACCTGCTGGCTCTCGGCTACCGGGGCGCCCGCTTCTCCCTCGGCTACGGCGCCTGCCCCGACCTCGAGGACCGCGCCAAGATCGTCGAGCTGCTGCGACCCGAGCGCATCGGCGTCGCGCTCTCCGAGGAGTTCCAGCTGCACCCCGAGCAGTCGACGGACGCGATCGTCGTGCACCACCCTGAGGCGAAGTACTTCAACGTATGACTCCTCGTGACTCCCGCGGCGGCCGGTTGCCCGCCGCGGTCCTCTGGGACATGGACGGCACGCTCGTCGACACCGAGCCGTACTGGATGGCCGCCGAGCACGCGCTCGTCGCCGAGTTCGGCGGCACGTGGACCGACGCGGATGGTGCCTCGCTCGTCGGCAACCCGCTGCTCATCTCCGCCCGCGTGATCCGCGAGCGGGGCAGCGTCGACCTGCCCGACGAGGCGATCGTCGCCCGCCTGGTCGAGCACGTCACCCGCGCCGTCGTCCAGGACGTGCCGTGGCAGCCCGGTGCCCGCGAGCTGCTCGAGGAGCTCGCCGCGGCGGACATCCCGTGCGCCCTGGTGACCATGTCGTACGTCGAGCTCGCTGCCGCCGTGGTCCAGGCGCTGCCCGAGGGATCCTTCTCCACGCTGGTCACGGGGGACGTGGTCACCCACGGCAAGCCGCACCCGGAGCCGTACCTCACGGCCGCGGCCCGCCTGGGCGTGCGACCCGAGGACTGCATCGCGCTGGAGGACAGCCCGCCCGGACTCGAGTCGGCCGCCGCCGCCGGCTGCCGGGTCGTCGGCATCCCGCACATCGTGCCGCTGGAGCCGGCACCCGGTCGCGTGATCGTTCCGACCCTGGACGGACTGGACCTCCACACGCTGGCGGCGATCGCCTGAGCGCTACTCCGTCGCGATCGCCTTCAGGACGTCGAGCTTGGCCGCCCGGCGGGCCGGGACCACGGCCGCCAGCACGCCAACGAAGCCAGAGAGGACGACGAAGACGGCCAGCAGCCCGTACGGGATCGACAGCTCGCTGATCCCCTGGGAGCGCACCGCGTGCTGCAGCGCCGCGCCATAGGCGACCCCGAGGACGATCCCGAGCAGCGCGCCGTAGATCGCGATCACCACCGACTCCAGCCGGATCATCCGGCGCATCTGCTTGCGGGTTGTCCCGACCGCACGGAGCAGGCCGATCTCGCGCGTGCGCTCCACGACGCTGAGCGCCAGCGTGTTGATGATGCCGAGGATCGCGATGATGACGGCGAGCGCCAGCAGCGCGTAGATGAGCGCCAGCAGCTTGTTCACCTGGTCCCGGATCGACTGCTTGTAGGCGCTGCGGTCCTGCACCTTGAGGTTCGGGTAGTCGCTGGCCAGTGCCTTGCCGATGTCGTCGGCGACCTTGGCGCCGTTGGCGCTGTCGTAGGCGATGACGTAGAGCTGGGAGTCCTGCGGCAGGGCGCCGAGCCGCTCCAGCTCCGCGTTGGACGTGACCCAGCCGGAGAACGCGCCCTTGACGCCCTTGTAGAGGGTGACGAGCGGCAGCTGTGCGGTCCCCGTGGGGATCTTCACGGTGAACGTCTGCCCGAGCTTGTATCCCTTGTCCTGGGCCGTCTGCTTGTCCAGAGCCAACCCGCTGGGCAGGTCCTTGAGCGACCCGCCCTGCAGGTCCAGGTTGAACGCCTGCGCCGCCGTCGCCGGGTCCACTCCGACGATCTGCTGCGAGCTGCCGTCGACCTTGCCGTTGACGAACCGCAGCGGCGACACCGCCTTGACCCCTGGGACCTGCTGGACGCGCTGGGCGACCTCGGCGCTGAAGGGGGTGAACGTCTGGGAGTACACGATGACGTCGGCGCCGATGAACTGGTCGATCGAGGCGTCGGTCGATGCCGTCGTGCTCGCGCCGAGCGTCCCGAAGGCGGCCACCAGGGCCATCCCGATCATGAGCGCCGAGGCGGTCGACGCGGTACGTCGCCGGTCGCGCTGAGCGTTCTGCACTGCGAGGGTGCCGGTCGCCCCGAACAGCCGGCGGACCGGCCAGCCGATCACGGCGACCACCGGGCGGCAGATCGCGGGGGAGAGGACCGCGACGCCGACGAAGACCAGGAATGCCCCCAGCCCGACCAGCGACGCCGTCTGGCCGGCTGACCCGACGCCGACCAGGCCGGACGCCAGCGCGACCACACCCAGACCGGCGAGGATGGCGCCGACGACGAAGCGCACGTGCAGCGAGCGGGTCGGCAACGTGACGTCGTCGCGCATCGCGGCGACGGGCGGGATCTTCGCCGCGCGCCTGGCCGGGAACCACGCGACCGCGACCGTGACCACGACACCGACGAGGTAGGCCACGATCACGGTGCGCGGCAGGATCACCAGCGTCCCGGTCTCGAAGTCGACACCGAAGAGCCGGAAGAGCCCCTTGAGGCCGAGGGCGAGCAGGATCCCACCGAGCAGGCCGATGGTCGCACCGACGAGTCCCACCGCGAACGCCTCGAACACCACCGAGCGGGTGATCTGGCGTCGGCTGGCACCCAGCGCGCGCAGCAGGGCCAGCTCCCGGGTCCGCTGGGCCACGAGCATCGAGAACGTGATGAGGATGATGAACGTCCCGACGAACAGGGCGACGCCGGCGAACACGAGCAGGAAGATGTTGACGAACCGCAGCCCGTTCTGGATGTCGGTCGCCTGCTCGGCAGCCGCCTGCTTGCCCGTCTGGACCTTGATGCTGCTGTCGTCGATCGCCGTCCGTACGCGCTGCGCCAGGACGGCCTGGGAGACTCCCGGCGCAGACTTGACGCTGATCCCCGTGAAGGCGTCCTTCCCGCCGATGAGGACCTGCTGAGCGGTCTTGAGGTCGAGGGCGACGAGCGTCGCCCCGGCCAGGCCGCCGCTCTGGCCGAACCGGAAGATCCCGGTGACCTTGGCCGTCTCGCGCGGCCCGACCGTCAGCAGGTGGATTGTGTCCCCGATCTTGATGTCGTGCTTGGCCGCCGTCTGGGAGTCCACCGCGATCTCGCCGGCGCTCGTGGGGCCCCGGCCCGACACGATGCGGTAGGGCGACAGCGCGTGGTCGTCGCTCCACGTCGCTGCCAGCGTCGGGGCACCCCCGGTCGTGACCGCCTTGCCGTCCGGGCCGATGAGGACGACGTTCTGCGTGACCACGGACCCCTCGGCCCTGGCGACGCCGGGGACCGCCCGCACGGTCGCCAAGACGCTGGCGGGGATCGTCGGGATGGACAACCCGTTGGAGTCGGCCGAGACGGCGGGGGAGATCTCGACGTCGGAGACCGTCGAGGAGAACAGGTCCTTGAACGTCTTGTTCAGCGTGTCGGTGAACACGTACGTGCCGGCGACGAAGGCCACGCCGATGACGATGGCCAGACCGGACAGCAGCAGGCGGACCTTGTGCGCACCGAGGTTGCGCAGCGTGAGCCGCAGCATCAGGCGGTCCGTCCGGCGACGTCGAAGCGCTTCATCCGCTCGAGGACGCGGTCCCCGGTGGGGTCGGCCATCTCGTCGACGATCTTGCCGTCGGCGAGGAAGAGCACCCGGTCGGCAAAGGAGGCCGCCATCGGGTCGTGCGTGACCATGACCACCGTCTGGCCGAAGTCGGTCACGCTGGCGCGCAGGAATCCCAGCACCTCGGCCCCTGCGCGGGAGTCGAGGTTGCCGGTGGGCTCGTCGGCGAACACGACGTCAGGCCGGGAGGCGAGCGCCCGCGCGCACGCCACCCGCTGCTGCTGGCCACCGGAGAGCTGCGACGGCCGATGATCGAGACGGTCGCGCAGTCCGATGGTGTCGATCACCTTGTCGAGCCACTCCTGGTCGGGCTTCCTGCCCGCGATGTCCAGCGGGAGGGTGATGTTCTCGAGCGCGGTGAGGGTGGGGACCAGGTTGTAGGCCTGGAACACGAATCCCACGCGCTCCCGCCGCAGTTGGGTCAGCCGGTTGTCGTCGAGGGCGGTGATGTCCACGTCGCCGACGTGCACAACGCCCTCGGTCACGCTGTCCAGACCGGCCAGGCAGTGCATGAGGGTGGACTTCCCGGACCCCGAGGGGCCCATGATCGCGGTGTACCCGCCGCGCTGGAACTCGGCGTCCACGCCGTCCAGGGCGACCACGCGGGTGTCCCCCTCGCCGTAGACCTTGCGTACCCCGATGGCGGTGACGGCGAGGTCGGTGGAGTCAGGCACGACGCTTCTCCGAGGCTGGGCGACAGGGGGAGTGCAAAGACCACCCTACGGAACCCGAGAGCGCTTCCACCTCTCGGTTCCCGGCCGGCTCGGCCCTTCAGACCTCGTCGCACGGCGTACGTGGCGACGGCCGGTCCGCGTCAGTCTCGCCGGCCTCGCGAACCGGGACGGCCGGCAGCGGGGCCGTGGGCAGCGGAGGCGGAGTCCCTCCGTGCGCGGGGCAGAGCGGGCGGTGGTCGCACCAGTCGCACAGACGGCTCGGGTTGGGCCGCCAGTCGCCGGTGTCGGCGGCGCGGCGGATCGCCGTCCACAGGGCGTGCAGCTTGCGCTCGGTGGCCAGCAGGTCCGCCTCGTCCGGCTCGTAGCGCAGCACCTCCCCGGAACCGAGGTAGAGCAGCTGGAGCAGCCGCGGGACCCGACCGTGGATGCGCCAGAGCACCAAGGCGTAGAAGCGCATCTGGAACATCGCCTTGGCCTCGAACCCGGGCGTGGGCGCCTTGCCGGTCTTGTAGTCGACGACACGCATCGCGCCCTCGGCGTTGCGGTCGAGCCGGTCGACGTACCCGCGCAGCAGCAGCCCCGACTCCAGCTCGGTCTCGACCAGCAGCTCTCGCTCCGCCGGCTCGAGCCGGCTGGGGTCCTCCAGGGCGAAGTACCGCTCGAGCAGCCCGACGGCGGTCTCGAGGAAGCCGGAGAGCTCCGTCTCGCCGTCCTCGAAGAGGCGGGCGAGGTCGGGCTCGTCGGCGAGCAGCCGCTCCCACTCCGGCTCGAGCAGCGCCGCGGCCCGCTCAGGGGTCCGGTCGGCAGCCGGCAGGTCGAACAGTCGTTCGAGGACGGCGTGCACGACGGTCCCGCGCGTCGCCGGGACCGACGGTCGCTCCGGCAGCCGGTCGACGACGCGGAAGCGGTAGAGCAACGGGCAGGCCATGAAGTCCGCGGCGCGCGACGGCGACAGCGACAGCACCCGCGAGGCCTCGACCGCCTCGACGGTGGCGACGCCGGTGACCGCGCTGTCGGTCGCCGGGCTGTCGGTGACCGCGCTGTCGGTGGCCGTCATGGCAACGACGCTAGACCGAGCCGCCGACATCGCGGACCCGCCACGCACAGGCTGGGCTCAGGGAAGTCATGGCTTGGCGCTCTAGCATCATGGGGTGGCCGTACGGCGCGATCGGGAGCGGGCCCGCCCTGGGGAGCTGCCCCTGGGCGAGATCGCCGGGATCCCGATCTTCCTGGCCTCCTCGTGGTTCATCTACGCCGCCCTGATCACGGTGGTCTTCGCCCCTGCGGTGCAGTCCCGCGCCCCGACGCTGGGCTCCGGGCGCTACGCCGTCTCCGCTCTCTTCGCCGTCTTCCTCTGCGCCAGCGTGCTCATCCACGAGCTCGGCCACGCCCTGACGGCGAAGGCCTTCCACCTCGAGGTGCGCCGGATCACCCTCAGCCTGCTCGGCGGGATGACCGAGATGGCCCGGGAGGAGCAGCGGCCCGGCCAGCAGGCCCTCGTCTCCGCGGCGGGACCGGTGCTCTCGATCCTGCTCGGCGTCGCCGGTATCGCCGTCGAGCGGGCCCTGCAGCCCGGCAGCGTCCCGCAGATCCTGGCCCTCGCCGTCGGCGCGTCCAACCTGCTCGTGGGCGTCTTCAACCTGCTGCCCGGTCTGCCGCTCGACGGCGGCCAGCTCCTGCGCGCGCTGCTCTGGAAGGCGACCAACAGCTGGTACCGCGGGACGGTGGCCGCGGCCTGGGCGGGCCGGATCCTGGCCGTCCTGGTGGCGCTGGTCCCGGCCCTCCTGGCCACGACCACCGGTGCCGCGGTGGACGCCTTCGACCTCGCCTGGGCCCTGCTCATCGCGTTCTTCGTCTGGGGCGGGGCCACCGCCGCCCTGCAGTCCGCCTCGGTCCGCCAGCGGCTGCCAGGGCTGTCGGCGCGCGGGCTGGCGCGCCGAGCGGTCCCGGTCCCGGCCGCGATGTCGGTGGCCGAGGCGGTGCGGCGGGTCGCCGAGGCCGGTGCCCGCGCCGCGATCGTCGTAGACGTCGACGACCGCCCGGTGGCCATCGTGAGCGAGGCTGCCGTGGCCGCGACGCCCCCCGAGCGCCGCCCCTGGGTGAGCGCGGGCGAGGTGTCACGGCGCGTCGACCCCCAGCTCGTCCTGCCCTGGACGCTCACCGGCGAGGACCTGCTCGCCGCGATGCAGGGCAACCCGGCCACCGAGTACCTCGTCGTGGACGACCAGGGGCGGCCCTACGGCGTGCTGTCCACCGCCGACGTGCAGAACGCCTTCGCCTCGGTCTGAGCCGGCGCCTACGCTGTGCCGCCGTGACGATCGGCGCGGCCCACCGCAGCGGGCCCTTCCGCCCGGGTGACCAGGTCCAGCTCACCGACCCCAAGGGCCGGCACCACACCTTCACCCTCGAGCCCGGGCGCGCCTTCCACACCCATCACGGGTCCTTCCCGCACGACGAGCTCATCGGCGGCCCCGAGGGCGTGGTGGTGACGACGACCGGCGGGACGCCGTACCTCGCCTTCCGTCCGCTTCTCTCCGACTACGTGCTCTCGATGCCCAGGGGAGCGACGGTCGTGTATCCGAAGGACGCCGCCCAGATCGTCGGCCTCGCCGACGTCTTCCCCGGCGCCCTCGTGGTCGAGGCCGGCGTCGGGTCGGGCGCCCTGACCTGCTCCCTGCTGCGCGCGGTCGGAGAGGGAGGACAGGTCGTCTCCTACGAGCGTCGCGCCGACTTCGCGGACATCGCTCGTGCCAACGTGCGGCGGTTCTTCGGCGAGGAGCCGAGCACCTGGCGCCTGGTCGTCGGCGACCTCGTCCAGGCGCTCGACGTGACCGACGTGGATCGGGTGATCCTGGACATGCTCGCGCCGTGGGAGTGCGTGGACGCCGTGGCCGGCGCCCTCGTGCCGGGAGGCGTGGTGTGCACCTATGTCGCCACGACGACCCAGCTCTCGAACATCGTCGAGACACTGCGCGTGGGGGGGCGGTTCACCGAGCCGCGGTCCTGGGAAACCCTTGTGCGCACCTGGCATGTCGAGGGGCTGGCGGTGCGGCCCGACCACTCCATGGTCGGTCACACCGGCTTCCTCGTCACGGCCCGCCGACTGGCCGAGGGGGTCGTGGCGCCGCCGCGCCGACGCCGCCCGGCCAAGGCCGCACAGGAGGCCACGCCGCCGGCCGGATGAGGCGTCCGCATCGTGAGCGGGTCGGTGGGTCGACGTCTCGCGAGCGGGTAGCGTCTGGCTGCACACGGACACCTGCCGCCCGACTGGATCGCCCTTGCTGACGCTGACCCGCACGCTGCTCACGCCGGTGGTCCTCGCCCTCGCCGTCGCCGCGGTCGTGTCCTTCGTGCTCGTCGTCGTCCTGCGCGGGCACTCCTCCGCCCCCACGCAGCCCCTCGACACGACGACTGGGCACCAGACCGCAGGCATCGACTGGGCCCGGGTGGTCCCGACGCTGTCCTGCGGCGGTGGCGTCGCCACGGTCGTCGACTCCCGCGTCGTCTCGGACCTCGACGGTGACGGGCGTCCCGACGCCGTCATCGCCGCGCACTGCGACGCCGGCGCCGGCAGCCCTCCCTCGGTCGTACAGGTGCTCCTCGACCGCGGCGGGCGCCCCCGCCTCCTCGGCGAGCTCGTCACCCCCGCGCAGGACCTCCTCGTGCGCCGCCTGGCCCTGCGTGGCGACCTGGTCGAGCTGAGCGCGCAGGGGTACTCGCCGGGGACCCCGCGCTGCTGCCCTGACCGGGCCCTCAGCGAGACATGGCGAGTGCGGACCGGCTCGGACAGCCGCGCTCTCCAGCGCGTGCACTGACCGTCCGTTCGGGCTACAGGAACCCCCGAAGGCGGTCGATCCGTAGGCAGGTCGGGACGACGGCGCGCCGCGGACCCGGGGTAGCGCCCCACCGTCCCGCCGGTAGGGTCGAGTCGTACGACCTGGGAGGTGGTGGACGTGTCGGCGTTCGATGACCAGTCCCGACCCGAGGCGCGCTTGCGTGCCCTCGAGGAACGACTCGCCAGCATGCAGTCCGACCTCGCGGCCGCGACGGCGCAGAACCAGCGGCTCACTGCGACCCTGCGCGAGGCCCGCGACCAGATCGTCAGCCTCAAGGAGGAGGTCGACCGCCTCGCCCAGCCGCCGTCGGGTTTCGGCGTGTTCCTCGCCGCGCACGACGACGGGACGGTGGACATCTTCACCGCCGGCCGCAAGCTGCGCGTCGCGCTGACCCCCGAGATCGACGCGGACTCCCTGCGCCGCGGCCAGGAGGTCATGCTCAACGAGGCGATGGTCGTCATCCGAGCGATGGAGTTCGAGAGCATCGGCGAGGTCGTCATGCTCAAGGAGATCCTCGCCGACGGCGAGCGGGCCCTCGTCATCGGCCACACGGACGAGGAGCGGGTCGTGCGCCTCGCCGACACCCTCGTCGACGAGCCGATCCGCGCCGGTGACTCCCTGCTGCTCGAGACCCGTTCCGGATACGTCTACGAGCGCATCCCCAAGTCCGAGGTCGAGGAGCTCGTCCTCGAGGAGGTCCCCGACATCGACTACTCCTCGATCGGCGGCCTGGCCTCCCAGATCGAGGAGATCCGCGACGCCGTCGAGTTGCCGTACCTGCATGCGGACCTGTTCCGCGAGCACGAGCTGAAGCCTCCGAAGGGCATCCTGCTCTACGGCCCTCCAGGCTGCGGCAAGACGCTCATCGCCAAGGCGGTCGCGAACTCGCTGGCGAAGAAGGTCGCCGAGGTCACGGGCAAGCCCGAGGGCAAGTCCTACTTCCTCAACATCAAGGGCCCTGAGCTGCTCAACAAGTACGTCGGCGAGACCGAGCGGCACATCCGGCTGGTGTTCCAGCGAGCGCGCGAGAAGGCGTCGGAGGGGACACCGGTCATCGTCTTCTTCGACGAGATGGACTCCCTGTTCCGTACCCGCGGTTCGGGCGTCAGCTCCGACGTCGAGAACACGATCGTCCCGCAGCTGCTCAGCGAGATCGACGGGGTCGAGGGGCTGGAGAACGTCATCGTCATCGGCGCCTCCAACCGCGAGGACATGATCGACCCGGCCATCCTGCGCCCGGGACGCCTCGACGTGAAGATCAAGATCGAGCGCCCCGACGCCGAGGCGGCGAGGGACATCTTCGGAAAGTACCTCACGCCGTCGTTGCCGCTGCACTCCGACGACCTGTCCGAGCACGGCGGGGACCCGGTCGCCACGACGGCCGCCATGGTCCAGCGGGCGGTGGAGCAGATGTACGCCGAGAGCGAGGAGAACCGCTTCCTCGAGGTCACCTACGCGGGCGGGGACAAGGAGACCCTGTACTTCAAGGACTTCAACTCCGGCGCGATGATCGAGAACATCGTCAGCAGGGCCAAGAAGATGGCCATCAAGGACTTCCTCGAGCACGACCAGCGAGGGATCCGGATCAGCCACCTGCTCCGAGCCTGCGTCGATGAGTTCAAGGAGAACGAGGACCTCCCGAACACGACGAACCCCGACGACTGGGCGCGCATCTCCGGCAAGAAGGGCGAGCGCATCGTGTTCATCCGGACCCTCGTCCAGGGCAAGCAGGGCACCGAGGCCGGTCGCTCGATCGACACCGTCGCCAACACCGGCCAGTACCTGTAGGCCTGGAACCGGTAGGCCCGGGCCTATGGTGGGCCCGCTGCATCGCCGCCTACCATCGGCGGGTGGTTGGGGCGCGGCCCGATCCAGTCGCCGCCCGGGAGCAGTCGCGGGCTCTGTATCCGGATGCCACCGGCCGCGTCGATCGCGGCGGGACCTCAGTCTTCTGGGAGCGTTACGGCAGTGGCGATCCCACGGTGCTGCTGTTGCCGACGTGGTCGCTGCTGCACTCTCGGACGTGGAAGTCGCAGATCCCGTATCTGGCCAGGCACTTCCGCGTCGTCACCTTCGACCCACGGGGCAACGGGAGGTCCGACCGCCCCACGGACCCCCGGTCGTACGCCGAGTCGGAGTTCGCCGCTGACGCCCTGGCGGTGCTGGACGCGGCCGGTGTCGATCGGGCCGTCGTCGTCTCGTTCTCTCGCGGTGCGCAGCGTGCGCTGCTGCTGGCGACCGAGCATCGGGACCGGGTGCTGGCGGCCGCGTTCATCGGCCCGTGGTTCCCAGCGAGCCAGTGGGGCGGCCTTCGCTGGCGGCTCATGGATCACCGGTGGCTGAGCGGCTTCATGTTCCGGCGGCCTCTCGTGGCCAGGTGGTGGGGCCGGTTCAACGCCACGTACTGGCGCAGCAACTACAGCGATTTCGTGGACTGGTTCGTTCGTCGGATGCTGGCCGTCCCGCACTCCACCAAGCAGATCGAGGATGGGATCGGCTGGGCGCACGAGGCCGATGTGGAAGCCTTGATCGCCAGTGCCGTCGGGCGGGGAGCGGCCCCGTCGACCCGACGTGACCAGCTGGCGCTCGCCCGCAAGGTCAGCTGCCCCGTCCTGGTCGTCTCGGCGCCACGCGACCTGATCACCTCGCACGCGGATGCCGTTGCCCTCGCGAGGGCGGCGCGGGGCCGCCTGGTCACGGTCCCGGGCGGCAGCCACGCCCCGCACGCGCGCAAGCCGGTCCAGGTGAACCTGGAGCTGCGTCGCCTGGTCGAGCAGGTGGCCAGCCCCGCGTCCGACGCCGGTGACCTCGCCCGGGTGACGCCTCGGCGCGCATCGACGTCCGGGGGCTCGCGTCCACGAGTGTTGTACGTCTCCTCGCCGATCGGGCTGGGCCACGCGCGTCGCGACATCGCGATCGTCCGGGAGCTGCGGACTCGCGTGCCGGACGCGCAGGTGGACTGGCTGGCGCAGAGTCCCGTCTCCGATGTGCTGGCGCTGGAGGGGGAGCGGGTCCATCCGGCGAGCCGCCACCTGGCGAGCGAGTCGCGGCACATCGAGTCCGAGTCCGGCGAGCACGACCTGCACTGCTTCCAGGCCATCCGTCGCATGGACGAGATCCTGGTCGCGAACTTCATGGTCACCCTCGACGTCCTCAGGGAGTCGCGCTACGACCTGTGCATCGCGGACGAGGGCTGGGACATCGACTACTTCCTGCACGAGAACCCGCAGGAGAAGCGCACTCCGTTCGCCTGGTTGACCGACTTCGTCGGCTGGCTGCCCATGCCTGACGGGGGGCCTCGTGAGGCAGTCCTGACCGCCGACTACAACCGCGAGATGGTCGAGCACATCGCCCGCCATCCCAGCGTTCGAGACCGGGCGCTGTTCGTCGGCAACGCCGACGACATCGTCCCCGACGCGCTGGGCCCTGGACTGCCGCTGATCCGGGACTGGACCACCGAGCACTTCGACTTCGTCGGCTACGTCACCGGGTTCGACCCCGAACCGCTCAGCGACCGGGCCGCGCTGCGGGCCGAGCTCGGCTATCCCGACGACGAGCAGGTCTGCATCGTCACCGTCGGCGGTACCAGCGTCGGAACCCCGCTGCTGCGCCAGATGGTGGCTGCCTTCCCGGCCGCGAAGGACCGGATCCCTGGGCTGCGCATGATCGTCGTCGCGGGGCCCCGCATCGACCCGGGGACCATCCCGCGAGCCGAGGGCCTGGAGGTGAAGCCCTACGTCCACCACCTCTACCGTCATCTCGCCGCCTGCGACCTGGCCATCGTCCAAGGCGGTCTGACCACCACGATGGAGCTGACCGCGTGTCGCCGTCCGTTCCTGTACGTCCCGCTCGAGCACCACTTCGAGCAGCAGCGTCACGTCCCGTTCCGGCTCGAGCGCTACCGTGCCGGCCGCCGCCTCGACTACGCAGCGGCGGACGTCGACGTGATCGCCGACATGATCACCAGCGAGATCGGCCGCGACGTCGACTACGAGCCCGTCGAGCGCGATGGTGCGAAGCGCGCCGCAGCGCGGCTGGCCGATCTGCTCCGCTGATCACCGGGGGCGGCGCCATCCGCCCCCACCCCACGCGACCTCCACCATCCTCCGGGATCTGGCTGTGCATACCGCTGGTGCGCAGATCCGAACATGTGTACGATCAGGGTATGCCGCGCTCCCTGGTCGACCTGCCGGTGCGGGAGGGGTGGCTCCCGTCGTGGGAGACCGACGTCGACGACTGGGACCCGACGGGGGAGCTGCTGGACGAGAGCCAGCTGCAGGACCCGGTGGCGGTGGCGCTGCGGGCTCAGGTGGCCGCGGCACCCCTGGAGTGGGAGCCGGGTCCGGAGTCCAACGGCGGTTTCGCGTCCTGGCAGCGAGGGCTGCCCGGCCTGACCGACGACGAGCTGGTCCGCCAGCTCGCGCTCGGCGAGCAGGCCATCCGCCAGGCCCAGGCGCGCCAGAACGCCCTCATCGCGGAGTTCGCGGCACGTCGCGAAGGCTCGTACTGGATCAACGGGGGAGCCCGGCACCTCGGCTCCGACTTCGTGGGTGACCATCTCGCTCTGGCCCTCGGGGTCTCGCTGCGCAGCGCCGAGCTGAGGATCAACGAGGCGGAACGGCTGCGCGCGTACCCGAGGCTCCTGGCGGCGCTGGGCGCCGGGCTGGTGTCCATCGCGGGGCTGCGCGGGGTGTTGTGCGAGCTGGCCGAGCTGGACACCGTCCACGCCGGCGCGGTCGAGGACCACCTCCTCGCGGCGATGAGCCGAGGCAGGCCGCTGAACCTCGCGACGATGTCGGCGAGCGAGATCGGCGAGCTGGGCCTGGGGGACGCGCTGGCGCTGAGGGGCGAGGCGACGCCGGGCCGGCTGCGGCGATGGACGCGACTGGCGGTGGCGCGCCTCGATCCGGACGCCACGCGCCGCGCCCGCGAGCGCGCCGAGGCGGGCGCCTGCGTGGAGCTGACCCCCGGAGCCGGGTCGGGGATGTCCTGGCTGGGCGCCTGGCTGCCCGAGTCGCAGGCGGCCGCCGGGTGGGAACGCATCGACGGCGAGGCCCAGCGCCGGCTGCACGAGGCGCGCGACGCAGCGCAGGGGGCCGTTGCAGGGGCCGACTCGGCCCCCCTCGACGGCGAGCCGCTGAGCCTCGACGCCTTGCGGGCACAGGTCTTCTTCGACCTCCTGATGTCCACGGACGCCTGGTCCGGGGCGGATCCGGTGCCGGTGCAGCTGACCGTGGTCATGGAGCGGGACGGCACCGCCACCCTCGACCCTCTCGGGCCGGTGCCGTGGACCACGCTCGCGGCGACGGCTGACCTCGCCATGCGAACCGGCGGGTCGGTGCGCACCAAGACCGAGGATCCGGCCGGCTGTCCTGGCGAGCACCCGGGTGGCGGTCGCGACGACCCCTACGTCCCTCCCGCGTCGCTGGCGCGGGCGGTGCGGCGCCGGGACCAGACCTGCCGCTACCCCGGATGCGTGCGGTCGGCGAGCGACTGCGACCTCGACCACACGATCCCGTGGCCGGACGGCCCCACGTGCGCGTGCAACCTCGCCGCGTTGTGCCGCCACCACCACCGGCTGAAGACCCACGAGCCGGGCTGGCGTCTGACCAACCACGGCGACGGCCGCCTGACCTGGCAGACCCCCTACGGGAGCGTCGAGTCCTGGCCCTGAGCCCGCCACGTCTCGAAGAGGGCACGGCCGTCGGGGACGAACGGCCAGGCCGGGTCACCCATGCGCTGCTCCAGCTCCGCGAGGCTCATCCACGCGCCCCAGGCGACCTCCTCGGGCTGGTGCACCACCGGGCCGTCCCAGGTGACCGTCCAGGTCAGGGCGAGGTGGCGGGTGTGCGGGTCGGCGTACCACTGGCGAAACATCGGTCGCAGCTCGACCCCGGTGATCCCCAGCTCCTCGCCGAGCTCGCGCACCGCGGCGTGCTCGGGGTCCTCGTCTGCGCTCACGCAACCCGCGACCCAGCAGTCGTGGCAGCCGGGGAAGACGTCCTTGGTGTCGGTACGGCGCTGGACGTACACCCGCCCGGCGGGGTCGCGAACGAGGACCGCAACCACCAGGTGCGGCAGGTTCTCCCCGCGCATCCGCGACCGCGGGGCGCTGCCGACGACGCTCCCGGCGTCGTCGATGATCGCGACCATCTCCTCGAGCGGCGGATCGCCGGTGGCGGGCACATCGGCCACCGTAGCGAGCCGGGTCGTAGGCTCGTGACGTGACCGTGCGCCGAGTCATGGGCCTGGAGACCGAGTACGGCATCTCCGTACCCGGCCAGCCCACGGCCAACGCCATGCTCGCCTCCTCGCAGGTGGTCAACGCCTACGCGGCCGCCACCGCGAGCCGGGGCCGGCGCGCCCGCTGGGACTTCGACGAGGAGAACCCGCTTCGCGACGCCCGCGGCTTCGACCTCAGCCGCGACCTGGCCGACGCCAGCCAGCTCACCGACGAGGAGGTCGGGCTGGCCAACGTCATCCTCACCAACGGTGCGCGGCTCTACGTCGATCACGCCCACCCGGAGTACTCCGCCCCGGAGGTCGTCTCCGCCCTCGACGTGGTCCGCTGGGACAAGGCCGGCGAGCTGGTGATGGCGGAGGCCGGCCGCCTCGCCTCCAGCCTGCCCGGCGCGCCGCTGATCACGCTGTACAAGAACAACACCGACAACAAGGGCGCGAGCTACGGCTGCCACGAGAACTACCTCATGCCGCGCGAGACCCCCTTCGCCGACATCGTGCGCCAGCTGACCCCCTTCTTCGTCAGCCGCCAGGTGGTCGTGGGCTCGGGACGGGTCGGGATCGGCCAGGACGGCCGCGACCACGGCTTCCAGCTCAGCCAGCGCGCCGACTACTTCGAGGTCGAGGTGGGCCTCGAAACGACCCTGAAGCGGCCGATCATCAACACCCGGGACGAGCCCCACGCCGACCCCACGAAGTACCGACGCCTGCACGTCATCATCGGCGACGCGAACCTCTCCGAGATCTCGACCTACCTGAAGGTCGGCACGACCTCCCTCGTGCTGTCGATGATCGAGGCGGGACACCTCGACGACTCGATGCTGCTCGCGCGCCCGGTGACCGCGCTGCACGAGGTCTCCCACGACCCCAGCCTGAAGCACCTGGTGGAGCTGGCCGACGGGCGGCGGCTCACCGCGCTGCAGATCCAGACCGAGTACTGCGAGCAGGCCCGCAAGTTCGTGGCGGACCGCTACGGCGCCGACGCGGACGCGGAGACCCTCGACGTGCTCGCCCGCTGGGAGTCCGTCCTGGACCGACTCGCCGACGATCCCGTCCGCTGCGCCGACGAGCTCGACTGGGTGGCCAAGTACGTCCTGCTCCAGGGGTTCCGCGACCGCGACGGGCTGGACTGGTCGGCGCCGAAGCTGCAGGCGGTGGACCTGCAGTACAGCGACGTACGTCCGGAGAAGGGTCTCTACCACCGGCTGGTCCGGGCGGGGCGGATGAAGCGGTTGCTCGCGGACGCCCTCGTCGAGACGGCGGTTGGCGAGCCGCCGGAGGACACCCGGGCCTACTTCCGCGGCGAGTGCCTGCGGCGCTACGCCGACCAGGTCGTGGCCGCGTCGTGGGACTCCGTCATCTTCGACGTCCCTGGCCGCGACTCCCTGCAGCGCGTTCCCACCCTCGAGCCGCTCCGGGGCACCAAGGCCCACGTGGGGGGTCTGCTCGAGCGCAGCAAGGACGCGACGGCGCTCGTCGACGCGCTCACCGGAGGTCAGTGACCGGGCGACTTCCCCGGATAGGGTCGGCCCCAACAAGTCGAGCACCGCAGGGTGAGTCCCGGAGGAGCAGATGGCGACGAAGGACACGGGTGGGCAGGAACGGGCGTCCCGCTCCGCCGAGGACACCGCGGCCGAGACCAGCGAGGCCAGCGAGCAGGACGCGACCGCGGCGGCGGCCGCCGAGCGCAAGGCCGAGCTGGACGCCGACGTCGACGCGATCCTCGACGAGATCGACGAGGCACTGGAGGAGAACGCCGAGGAGTTCGTCCGTGGCTTCGTGCAGAAGGGCGGACAGTGAGCGAGGCGCTGAGCTCCGGCGGGCGCCTGCCGGCCGCCTTCCTCGAGGTGGGCACCTCGTCGTTCACCGAGTTCCTGGGCTCCTACGCCCCTGAGCTGCTGCCGGGGCGCCGCCCGCTGCCGCCGGGCACCCTCGAGACCCCGCACGCGACCACCATCGTGGCGGCGACCTTCGACGGCGGGGTCCTGATGGCCGGCGACCGCCGCGCGACGATGGGCAACATCATCGCCCAGCGCGACATCGAGAAGGTCTTCCCCGCCGACGAGTTCTCCTGCATCGGCATCGCCGGCACCGCGGGGCTGGCCGTCGAGCTCGTGCGGCTGTTCCAGCTCGAGCTCGAGCACTACGAGAAGATCGAGGGCACCACGCTGTCCATCGAGGGCAAGGCCAACCGGCTGGCCGCGATGGTCCGCGACCAGCTCGGCATGGCCATGCAGGGCCTGGCGGTCGTCCCGCTCTTCGCCGGCTACGACAGCGTCAGCGGGTACGGGCGGATCTTCTCCTACGACGTCACCGGCGGGCGCTACGAGGAGCACGCCTTCTACTCCGTCGGCTCCGGGGCCCTGTTCGCCCGCGGGGCCCTCAAGAAGCTCTACCGAGACGACCTCGACGCCTCGGAGGCGGTCGCGGCCTGCGTCCAGGCGCTGTACGACGCCGCTGACGACGACTCGGCGACCGGTGGGCCGGACCTGACCCGCGGCATCTTCCCGGTCGTCGCCACGGTCACCGCTGACGGCTACCGGCGGATCCCCGACGACGAGATCGGCGCCGTCGTCCGCTCGGTCGTCGAGGCGCGGGGCACCCGCCCCGACGGCCCCATCGCCCCGCTCACCTAGCGCAGCCCAGGAGAGGCCACCCCCGTGTCGATGCCCTTCTACGTCTCGCCCGAGCAGGCGGTCAAGGACAAGGCGGACTACGCCCGCAAGGGCATCGCCCGCGGCCGCAGCGTCGTCGTCGTGCAGTACAAGGACGGGATCCTCTTCGTCGCCGAGAACCCCTCCCGTGCCCTGCACAAGGTCAGCGAGATCTACGACCGGCTCGCCTTCGCCGCCGTCGGCAAGTACAACGAGTTCGAGAACCTGCGGGTCGCGGGCATCCGGCTGGCCGACGTACGCGGCTACTCCTACGACCGGCGCGACGTGAGCGGCCGCGGCCTGGCCAACGCCTACGCGCAGACGCTCGGAACGATCTTCACCGAGACCCCGAAGCCCTACGAGGTCGAGATCGTCGTGGCCGAGGTGGGGGATCGGGCCGAGGACGACCAGCTCTACCGGCTGACCTTCGACGGCTCGGTCGGGGACGAGCACGGCTACGTGGCCATGGGGGGCCAGGCGGAGGCGATCTCGACCGCGCTGGAGTCCGCCTACACCGACGGTCTGGAGCTGGGGCCCGCGCTTCGCCTGGCGGTCCGGGTCTTGGCCGAGCACGGCGCCGCGGAGGCGCGCGAGCTCGGACCGGAGCTGTTGGAGGTCGCGGTCCTGGACCGTACGCGCGCCGCCAGCCGCAAGTTCCGGCGCATCGCCGACGACCGCCTCGCCCAGCTACTCGCCGGCTGAGACGAGCTCCGCGAGCAGCTCCGACTCGCGCTCGGGGCTCAGCCCCGCCCGCCGGTAGCGCATGAGGCCGCGCCGGTGCTCGTCGGCGAGCACGTCCGTCGCGGACTCGGTGACCGAGCGGCGGGTCAGCCCGGCCGCCAGCGCCGCCGCCCCCGACCGGGTCGCCATGCCCGCGTGGTCCGCGGGCAGCCACAGCGGCAGCGACTCCGGCCCCGCCCAGTGCTCGACGTCGTGCTCGCTCAGCCACTCCGGCGAAGCGGCCACCTGCTCCCCGCTGAAGCCGGCCACCTTCGCGCAGACGCCGAGGACGTCGGCCAGGCGCTGGGTCGACCCGACGGTGTCGTAGACGCCGACGTCCCCGCGCCCGAACTCGTCCACGAGCCAGGCGGCCAGGTCCCGGGTGTCGAGGACCTGGACCGGGGAGTCCGGGGCGTCGGGGACCAGCACCCGGCCCCCCCGCGCGAAGCGGGCCGGCCAGTAGCCGAAGCGGTCGCTGACGTCGCCCGGCCCGACGAGCAGGCCCGGACGAGCGATGAGCAGCCGGCCGCCGAGGGCTGCCTGGGCCGCCAGCTCGCAGGCGACCTTCATCTCGCCGTAGAACGACAAATCGTCCTCGTCGCCGTCCTCCGGGAAGGGGTCCCGGAGCGGCTGGTCCTCGGTCCCGCCGACCAGCGAGAGGTCGGCGTAGACCGATGCCGAGGAGACGTAGGTCCAGTGGCCGGCGAACGGGCCGACGGCCTCCAGCGCCGCCCTGGCGTGGGAGGGGGTGCTGGTCACGTCGACGACCTCGTCCCAGAACAGCCCCGCGACCTCGTCGTAGGCGTCGGCCTCCTCGCGGTCGGCGATCACGTGGTCGATCTCCGGCGGCGGCTCACCGGCCATGCCGCGCGTCAGGCACGTCACGGAGTGCCCGAGGTTGAGTGCCTCGAGGGCGATCTGGTGACTCAGGAAGCGGGTCCCGCCGAGGATGAGCACGTCCACGCGGACAGCATGTCCTACCGTGGGGGCACGGCGTCGCAGGGAGGCCGTCGACTGGGGTCGGCGACATCGGGAGGCGGACCATCGACCGGCGCATCTTCGGGCTCGAGAACGAGTACGGCGTGACGTGCACGTTCCGCGGCCAGCGGCGGCTGTCACCGGACGAGGTGGCGCGCTACCTCTTCCGGCGGGTCGTGTCGTGGGGTCGCTCGTCCAACGTCTTCCTGCGCAACGGCGCGCGGCTCTACCTCGACGTCGGCAGCCACCCGGAGTACGCCACCCCGGAGTGCGACTCGATCGTCGACCTGGTCGTCCACGACAAGGCCGGCGAGCGCATCCTGGAGGGCCTGCTCGTCGACGCCGAGCGCCGCCTCGCCGAGGAGGGCATCCCGGGGGACGTCTACCTGTTCAAGAACAACACCGACTCGGCGGGCAACTCCTACGGCTGCCACGAGAACTACCTGGTCGCGCGGGCAGGCGACTTCGGCCGGATGGCCGACGTCCTGATCCCGTTCCTCGTCACCCGTCAGCTGGTCTGCGGGGCCGGGAAGGTGCTGCAGACCCCTCGGGGCGCGGTCTACTGCGTCAGTCAGCGCGCCGAGCACATCTGGGAGGGCGTGTCCTCGGCCACCACCCGCTCGCGGCCGATCATCAACACCCGCGACGAGCCGCACGCGGACGCCGAGCGCTACCGGCGCCTGCACGTCATCGTCGGTGACTCGAACATGGCCGAGCCGACCACCCTGCTCAAGGTGGGGGCCACCGACCTCGTCCTGCGCATGCTCGAGAACGGCGTCGTCATGCGCGACCTGTCGCTGGAGAACCCGATCCGGGCGATCCGGGAGATCAGCCACGACACGACCGGCCGGCGCACGGTGCGCCTGGTGAACGGCCGCGACGCATCGGCCTTGGACATCCAGGGCGAGTACTTCACCCGGGCGAGGGACTTCGCGGCCCGCCGCGGCATCGACGAGGGGCTGGTCAAGCGGGTCCTGGATCTGTGGGAGCGCACCCTGACCGCGGTCGAGACCGGCAACCTGGCCCTGGTCGAGCGCGAGATCGACTGGGTCGCCAAGTTCCGGCTGATCAACCGCTACATGTCCCGCCACGGGCTGTCGCTGGCCTCCCCGCGCATCGCGCAGCTCGACCTCGCCTACCACGACATCGACCGCCGGCGCGGGCTGTACTACCTCATGGAGCGCAAGGGACTGGTCGAGCGGGTGACCCGCGACCTCGATGTGTTCGAGGCCAAGTCCGTGCCCCCCCAGACCACCCGGGCGCGGCTGCGCGGGGAGTTCATCAAGCGGGCCCAGGAGAAGCGGCGCGACTTCACCGTCGACTGGGTCCACCTCAAGCTCAATGACCAGGCGCAGCGCACCGTGCTCTGCAAGGACCCGTTCCGCTCCGTCGACGACCGCGTCGATCGCCTCATCGCCTCCATGTAGGGCCCGCGCGGGTCGTTTGGGTTCCTCTCAGCCGCCCCGGTTACCGTGGGGCCGTCCGGCCCCGGGCAACCCGGGTCACTTGCCGAAGGGTTCCCGTGCGCCTGTCCTCCTCCCTCCGCCGTCCCCTGATCGTCGCCGTGCTGCCGGCCGCGCTGCTCCTGGCCGCCTGCGGCGGGTCCTCCAGCACCGGGTCCTCCGGCTCGGGGTCGAGCGCGTCCAGCTCGACAGCCACCTCCACCGGCGCGTCGGCGGGGGCGTCGACGGCGACATCGGCGTCGCCCACGCCGACCTTCGCGGTGGGACCGGGCCCCACACCCACGGTCACCGGAGCCTTCGACACCAACCCGACGATCACCCTGCCGGCGGACACTCCCTCGAAGAACCTCGTGGTCAAGACCCTGATCCAGGGCAACGGGCCGACCGTGAAGGCGGGCGACCTCCTGGTCGCCGACTATGTCGGTGAGGTCTGGAAGGCCTCGACCAAGGCCTTCGACAGCTCCTTCGCCCGCGGCGTGCCCGCCGCCTTCCCGATCGGTACCGGCCAGGTCATCCCTGGGTGGGACAAGGGCCTGGTCGGCGTCAAGGTCGGCAGCCGGGTGGTCCTGGTCATCCCGCCCGCGGCCGGCTACGGCTCGGCCGGGCAGTCCTCGGCCGGGATCACCGGCACCGACACCCTCGTCTTCGTCGTCGACGTGCTCGGCCACTACGACGGGAGCGGGCGCGCCCACGGCACGGCCACCAACGCCTCGCTCGCGGGCCTGCCCACCGTCACCGGCGCGGTCGACGCGGCCCCCAAGGTCACCGTCCCCGCCGAGACCGCTCCGCCCACCAAGGCCCGCGCGATCGTGCTGGTCAAGGGCGACGGCCCGCCGGTCAAGAAGAAGAGCCTGGTGATCGCCCAGTACGTCGCCGTCGGCTGGGACAACACCGCCGTCGCCGACACCTGGAGCGCCAACCTGCCCGGCGGCCTGTCGGTCGGCATGGGGGGCACCACCACGAACTTCGACCCGCTGATCGGGCTCCCGGTGGGCAGCCGGGTGCTGCTGCTGCTCCCCGCGCCCTCCGGTCAGGACCCGACGACGACGAGCATCGCGGCGGTCATCGACATCGTCGCCAACGTGCAGTCCAAGAGCGCCTGAGGGTCGGCCGCCCTCACGGCCCGCCGACCAGGGCGGCCGCGTGCCGGCCGGCCGCGGCCGCCGCGAGGAAGGCCGCAGGGTCCTCATCCAGTCCGCGCCCCATCGTCGACAACGGGACCGGGCACGCGCGCAGGTGCTCCAGCAGGCCGGCCACGTCGACCGGCACGAGGCGATGGCGCTCGCCGAGGGCGGCCGCCTGGCGTGACACCAGCGCACCGAGGTCGGCGAGCTCGTCGGACAAGCGCGGGACCGCGACGTCGGCGGGCACGAGCGCGACCCGCCCATAGGCCGTCAGCGCGTGGTGGCTCACCCCCCGGTGCCGCGGCCGCTGGTCGGCGCCGGAGACGCGCAGCGTGGCCACTGGGCGGCCGCCGAGCACGCCCGCCGCGTTGACCGCCTCCCCGGCCGCCACGCCCGAGAACCCGAACCGGGTCCCGGTGCCGAGGTTGCCCGGGCCCTGTGCCACCACGGCCACGTCGGCCCCGAGGACCAGCCGAGCGGCCAGCAGGCCGGTGTGCAGGCTCACCGCCTCGACGTCCCCGCCGTAGGCCTGACCAGTGGTGACCGTGCCGGCCAGCCAGCCGGCCTCAGCCAGGCCGGCCACCGTCCGGCTGAAGGCGAGGGGCAGCGCCGCACCGTCGGTGCAGACGTAGACCGCCCGCGCCGCCGGCCGGTCGGCCAGCAGGCCGCTCAGCACCGCCGGGAGAGCGGAGTGCAGGTCCGCCACCACGACGGGCAGGCCGGCGAGGTCGTCGGCGTCGCGCAGCGCCTCGTGCCAGGGGCCGTCCTGCTCGTCGGCGCCCCGGACGCACACCTGCAGCGGGGTGTAGCGGGCCTTGACCAGGTGGCCGGGCGGGTCCACGTCGGGCGGGAGCCGGTCCGGCAGAGCGACGACGACGGCGTACCCGCCGGTGCCCAGACCCAGCGCCAGCGCCGTGGTGTTGAGCAGCGCGGCATCGCCCACGGCCGGGTCGCCGACGACGTCGACGTAGGCGAGCGCCGGGAGCCGGCCCTCGGCGGTCTCGACCTCGACCTCGGCGACACCGGCCCACGGATGGTGGACTGCGGCGACGACACCTCGACGCCACTGGATCACGCACGAACGGTAGCGCCGGGTCCGGGTAGGTTCGCTTCCCGTGACGGCTGCGCGGACCGAGCGCCTGCTCGAGGTGGTGCTCTGCCTGTCGCAGACCCGCACGTACGTCACCAAGGTGCAACTGCGCGAGGCCATCGAGGACTACAGCCGATCGCCGAACGACGTCGCCTTCGAGCGTCAGTTCGAGCGGGACAAGGCGGACCTGCGCGACCTCGGCGTCCCCCTGGAGACCATCGGCGAGCCGGGCGAGGAGGGCTACCGCATCGACCTGCGCTCGGCGGCGCTGCCCCCGGTGAGCTTCACCCCCGAGGAGGCCGCCGTCCTGGGCCTGGCCCGCCGCGTCTGGCACGCCGAGGGCGCTCCGGCGGCTGACCGGGCACTGCGCAAGCTGGAGGCCTCCGGCGTGGAGCTGGACAGCGGTGCCCTCGCCGCGGTCGAGCCGCGGTTGATCGGGGGCGAGCAGGC